>SABC01000265.1 GCA_009929175.1 Bacteroidia bacterium
AGGTATATTCAGCACGTATGACGATATGGCTAAGTGGTTTGACAGCAACAGTAAAAATTTCAGTGTAACCAATTTTGGTAAAACCGAATCCGGCCCCAGTCAGCAGCCGAAAACTACTTGGACTTCTCCCGGTACGAATCCTACTGCACCAAAAGCTGGACAGATAGCTACCCCGTGGACCCAGTTCACACAGCAGCCAGGTGTTGGTACATCTCCCGGTGGTAGAGCCCCATCCCCTGAATTTAGCACCTCACCAGGGTTTCCTACGCCTGCTTTTGATCCACTAAAACCTGTACCTTGGGACGATATATTTACTAAGCCTTTACCTGAAGTGGAGCCAGGGGAAATGCCTGAAGGGTATGAAATACCAAAGGTGGATTGGAGTAAAATTGGTCTTAATCCTGCACAGTTTGACCAATATATGCAGACAAATAACGCAACTCTCTCCGATCTTTATTTGAAGTCTGGGTTCCAGGGGCAGATGGATTTTCGTGATTTTACTGCACTCATGCTTCTTCGTAATGGGGGTGCAAACCTCCCAACACCGGATAAGTTGACATATGAGCAGCTTTATGGGCTACTCGGAGATTCCCCTGCGTATTACGAACAGAAACCAGTAATGGATTGGGCTACACAGATTCCTGGAATTTTGAATGATTTGATCGGGGAAACCCTCACCAACGGAAATCCAAATGCGGTTGATCTTACCTCCCTTTGGTTTGCTGACATCATTGCAAATACTCCTAATCTTAGCCGTGCATATACCGAAAATATGAATCAGTTTATTGAAGGCACCAATAATCGTATTGAGAACACGGAAGCGTTTTTCAATGCGATGATGGGGCAATATGGACAAGCTGGTGCTGAAGCAGCTGCTGCTTATCAGAAGCTACAGGGACAGGGGGATGCTCAGGTTGCGGCCCTTGGAAACCTTATTCAGACTATTGGCCCGGATTTTGCCGCATCTTTGGCTAGGCAGCAGGGTGACTATCGGCAGCTTCAAGCAGCTATGGCACAGTTGGCGGAAAATGGAACTGTTGATTACAACGACTTTATCAAGAAGTTTGAGAACGCCCTCACCAAGCAGGAAGGGGAGTATAGCCAGTTCCAGAATCAGGGCAACGATTTGTATAAATATATCATGGAAAACTATGGTAAAACAAAAGGAACTGCTGATCAAGCCACTCAAGCTATTTTTGACGCATATAATAGAATCCTTACCGGAGAAGTTTCCGATGCTAGTAAGGGTTATATTGACGAGATTTTCAAGCACAATCAGGATTTGGTCAATCAGAACTTTGATGAAACAATGGAAGCAGAGCGT
>SABC01000087.1 GCA_009929175.1 Bacteroidia bacterium
AACTGCTTTTTGAGTTTCACGTTCTCTGTATAAATCTCTGCAACAATGCCATTAGCTCTCAATTCTTTGAGCAGAGGAATTATGTGTTTCTCCTCGGCAACACCAAAATTGGCAAACAACACTTTGGTACCTGACTGGGCCTCTGGGGGGAATTTACCCAATGCCAGCAACACATCGTAGATCCTGTCGGCCCCAAATGAGATCCCTACCCCCGAAACACCGGGCATTCCGAAAATTCCGGTCAGGTCATCGTACCGCCCTCCACCACATATGCTCCCTATTTGTGTCTCCTTGGCCTTGGCCTTGACTTCGAATATTGCACCTGTATAGTAATTCAGTCCCCGGGCCAGGGAGAGGTCCAATTCCGTCTCCTGGCTCACACCGGCCAGGTCAATAAGCCCGAACAGCTCTTCCAGCTCCTGCAATCCTTTGGTGCCTGCTGCAGATTGAGCCAGTACTGGCTTCATGGCTTCCAGCTTTTCTCTGGTGGTTCCGGAGAGCTTTAATATTGGTTCGAGTTTGGCAATGGCTTCGCTATCGATTCCCTTGTCCACAAGCTCCTGCTTGACAGAATCAATGCCTATCTTGTCAATCTTGTCTATAGCAATTGTGATATCCACCAGCTTATCGGGATGGCCAATCACCTCGGCAATACCGGACAAAACCTTGCGGTTGTTGATTTTGATGAGCACATTGATTCCCAACGCGCCAAAGACATCATCAGTAATCTGGACCAATTCCAGCTCATTCAATAATGAATCACTCCCTACGACATCCACATCACATTGGTAGAATTCACGGTAACGTCCCTTTTGAGGCCTGTCTGCCCGCCACACAGGTTGTACCTGGTATCTTTTAAAAGGAAATGTTATTTCGTTCTGGTGCTGCACAACAAACCTTGCAAAGGGAACAGTGAGGTCATACCGCAATCCTTTTTCGCAAACTTTGACCGACAAAGCATTGCTGTTTTGCAACATGGAAGGGTCAACACCTGCAAAAGCCTCCCCCGAATTGAGCACCTTGAACAGCAGCCTGTCCCCCTCCTCTCCATATTTACCAAGCAAGGTAGAGAGGTTCTCCATTGCAGGAGTCTCAATGGGAGAGTAGCCGTAGAGCCTGAATTTCCCCTTTATTGTGTTGAATATATAATCCCTGCGGGCCATTTCAAGTGGTCCGAAGTCTCTTGTCCCTTTAGGTATGGAAGGTTTTTGCGCCATGGTAGTAAATGATTGAGGGTGCAAATTTAGTCAACAATCTGCACCCTCACAAATTATCCTAAAACTGCTATCCTTTTTTCTCCTTGATATAGCTGTCAATAGCAGCAGCAGCCTTACGGCCGGCTCCCATGGCCAGGATCACAGTGGCTGCACCGGTAACCACATCGCCACCGGCAAAAACCCCTTCCCTGGTGGTCACACCGTTGTCATCTGCAATGAGGCAACTCCAACGGTTAGTGGAAAGTCCGGGGGTCGTATTGGCTATCAATGGATTGGGCGATGTTCCAAGGGACATTATAACCACATCTGTCTCAATATCAAAATCGGAGCCTTTAAGAGGTTTAGGCGACCGTCTTCCGCTATCATCGGGTTCTCCCAACTCCATCTTTATACAAGTGAGACCTCTGACCCAACCTTTATCGTCTCCCAAAACCATCACAGGATTGGTCAGCATCCGGAATACTATTCCCTCCTCTTTGGCATGATGTACCTCCTCGACCCTTGCAGGGAGCTCTTTTTCGGTTCTCCGGTATACCACGGTCACATCGGCTCCAAGCCTCTTTGCTGTCCTTGCAGCATCCATGGCCACATTACCTCCTCCAACTACGGCAACCCTTTTGCCAACATAAATGGGAGTTTCATATTCGGGGTCATATGCCCGCATCAGGTTGCTACGGGTCAGAAACTCATTTGCAGAGACAACACCATTGAGATTTTCCCCGGGGATACCCATGAATTTTGGCAAACCGGCACCAGACCCTACAAACACAGCTGCAAAGCCCTCATCATCCATCAGGGAATCGATGGTTACTGTACGCCCTACGATAACATTGGTCTCTATCTTGACTCCAAGTGAAATTACATTCTCAACCTCGGCCTTTACAACCTCTTCCTTGGGTAGCCTGAACTCAGGTATCCCGTACTGCAACACTCCGCCAGGCTCGTGCAGAGCCTCAAATATTGTCACATCATATCCCATTCTGGCAAGGTCGGTGGCACAGGCAATCCCTGCAGGTCCACTTCCAATCACAGCTACCTTGAACCCGTTAGAGGGGGCTTTGTCGGTAAACTTCATTCCCTTTTTACGGCTCCAGTCGGCAACAAACCTCTCCAGTTTGCCTATTGCAACCGGCTCCTTTTTTACTCCCAAAATACAGGAGCCTTCACATTGGCTCTCCTGGGGGCAAACACGTCCGCACACCGCCGGCAGGGAGCTATCCTTGGATATTATCCTGGCAGCCTCCTCAAAATCGCCTTGTTCTACCTTGAGAATAAAATCGGGAATCTGTATGTTTACAGGACATTCTGTAACACAAGAGGGATTCTTGCAGCCAAGGCAGCGCGAAGCTTCAAGCATTGCCTCCTCCTCGTTGTACCCATAACAAACCTCTTCGAAGTTGGTGATCCTGATATTTGGATCCTGCTCCCTTACGGGAACCCTTGGTATCTTGTTTCTCATTGCGCGCTCTTTTTAGTTGTTATCACCAAGACCAATCCGGCATTTATGGTCGGCCTCTTTTTCAATTGTCTTGTACATTGCCTGCCTGCGCATCGCTTCGTCAAAATCTACAAGGTATGCATCAAACTCAGGACCATCCACACAGGCAAACTTCACTTTGTCCCCTACAGACACCCTGCAGGCACCGCACATTCCGGTCCCATCCACCATAAGAGTATTCAAACTCACTATCAAAGGCAAATCATATTTTCTTGCTGTCAGTGTCACAAACTTCATCATTATCATCGGGCCTATTGCAACTGCCTGATCATACTTTTGACCTTGCTCCAACAGTTCTGCCAGCGCATCTGTTACCAAACCCTTCCTTCCGTAGGAACCATCATCGGTACAAATATGGACTTTATCACACACGGCTCCCATCTCCTCTTCGAAAATAACCATATCCTTGTTTTTTGCTCCGATTATGACATCTACCCTTGCACCCATGGAGTGCAGGAATTTCACCTGTGGGTACACAGGGGCTGTGCCCAAACCTCCTGCTATAAAAATGAACCGCTTACCTGCCAACTCTTCCCTGGACATATGGATAAACTCCGAGGGTTGTCCCAGAGGCCCTGCAAAATCGGTGAAGGAGTCTCCCTCTTCCATATGGCATATCCTCCTGCTGGAAGCTCCTACTATTTGGGTAACAATGGTTATTGTTCCCCTTTCGGGGTCATAGTCACAAATTGTAAGCGGAATCCGTTCACCTTTTTCGTGAACCCTTACAATCAGAAATTGCCCCGGTTTTGCAGATTTCGCCATCCTGGGCGCATCCACCTCCATGAGGGCGATGGCCGGGGTCAGGAATTTTTTCCTTACAATCCTGTACATAAGATATGTTTAAAGTTTAAGTGAACAAAGTTAAGAAAAATTACAACCTGTCAAATTCATAACCTAATGCCCTGAGGCGTTCAATTATCTCGGGCAATCGGTTATAGAGCTTGTCGCTCCTGCTTTTTTCGGTTCCGGGATGGATCAATATGAATGCTCCGTTGAGTCCCTCCCTTTTCTCAAATTCAAAGAGAGCATCAATCAATTTTTGTGAGCTCCTGTAATTATTCATACCAGGAGTGGTGTAATCTGCAGGGGTGGCTGTGCCTGGAGTGTAATTGAATGTTTTCAACCCCAGCCTGGAGGCCAGGTGAACTGACTCCTTGTTATACCACTCATATGGAGGAATATACCAAACAGCATTTGTAACATCAATCCCAAACCTTTCAAGCTCCCTGTAGTTGTCCGTAATATCGGTCAGGAGGGAGTCATGAGCGACCAACGATTTCTCTCTGTTGTCCCATGGAGCATATAACAGATGTCTGTCGGAGTGTGCCCCCACATAGTGCCCCTCCTTTACAATCTTACCGGTAATCCTGCGGTGTTGTTTGAGCCGCAAGAAATTACCGGTAAGGAAAAAGGAACCTTTTATATTCTCTTTTTTGAGGGTCTTAAGGACTTTTGCGCCCCCTTCGAACATTGAATCAGCAGTGAATACCAAGTATATTGTCCTGGTTGAGGGATCTTTGCGTATAACTGCTCCCCACTTGTCGGTTACCTCTTTTTTTTTTCGCGTATTTTCTTTCCCTCTGCCTCCATTGCCGCAAAATAGTAGCTGAGTCCGGCTGTTCCGTCCATGGTAGGTTCATTGGAGGCATAATCTCCAATATCGTCATGGTAAACAGCCTTTCCATTATTGAAAATGGCATATTCATCGGGCTTTGTAAGGGATTTACCGGCTCTTTCCAAAAAGAGCTCTCTCTCGATCGGGCCATCAACAAGACCACCATAGGTAAGGTCTCCGTTGTGAACTGTGTAAGAAGAGTGTGGGAACATAGGGTAATCCCCGCCTTCGGGGAAACCGACTATCATGGATGTACCCCAGGGGTTTGTCCCGAACAACCAGTCACGAAGAGCGGTTTCCATCTCAAGGAAAGAGTTGTCACCGGAGGCTTTACGGTAAAGATGTGCTTGTGTGATTGCTGCCGAAACCAGGTTGTTTGAACACCAGAGGAAAGGGATACCGTAAATGAACGGATCGTCAGCAGCTCTTTTTCTAAGATGTTCAAGACCATCCCTCATGAAAGACAGGTATTTTTTCCTGGTAACTTCATCAGATGACATTGCAAGGTAATAGTGGCCCAGGTTTATGAATGGGTAAAACTGGTAATGGCGGCCTCTTCCCAGCTCCATCCAAGGGGTCACAGGCTCCAGTTGCCCCCAGTAATCGGCTTGTTTCCTCCACTCCGGATCTTTGGAGTAGTGGTAAAGTGTCGCTGCTGCCAGTTCGATATCGTCCACATAGGTGTCCTCTTCGTAAAAATATGGGGACTTGAGGCAAGCAGTTTGTGTGTTTCCCGGATTCTCAACGGCAAACTGGAATGCATCCAAAGACTTCCTGTGCATCTCCTTTGCAAAAGCAGGGTCACTCTCTTTAAATAGTTCGTGGCCCAATGCAAAGCTGGAAGAGAATTTGCCTGCAGTAGAAGCAACTCCCGTGGTCCTGTTGATGTAGGGTCCCAGCCCCTGTGGTTTTCCGGTAACGAAATATACGGGGCGGCCTGTTCCCGGCCCCCAGCCGTAATCAACCTTATCATTTTGAGGCAAACGGAATCCTGAGTGGTCCCTGTCGTCGGCAATCTGGTTGAACATCACTTTGTCATCGGGGTTCATCTTTATGAGCCAGTCCAGCCCCCATCTGATCTCATCCAGGATATCAGGGACTCCGTTGGCTCCCGGGCGTCCGGCAGCATCAAATCTATCCTTGAATACGGACTTGTCCTGAATCTGCTCCCATGCAAACATCATGTGATAAACTGTAGTTGAAGAGGTTGTCTGGTATTGCAGATAATCAGTGGCATCGTGCCATCCCCCCCTGACATCAACCTTTTCGCCGGTACGGGTAGGGTGATCCACTATATATCCATCATGCTGGTGGCACAACTCACCGGTATAGGGGTTGTCGCCGCATCTTTGCTGACGCATGTACTCCAGGAGAAAATCGGCAAGTCCGTCATATGCATCTGCGGCTACTTTAAAAACAGGAGATTTTTCACCATTGGACTCAATATAGTAGCCCCCTTCCTTTTCAATGGAGGTAATATCCAGCCTGTAGGCACTCTTCATCCCCCATTCCTCTGCACGCGCCTTCACCCCTTCTCCTCGCAACACCTCTTTACCCGAAAGTGCTTCAAAAACCTTGAAACTTGCAGAGGCTGCCTTATCCAAAGAGATCATCACAGCCACTTTGATATCGGATGGCAGATAACCTGCCTGGTTAATCCTGATCCAAGTCTGCTGGTTTTGAGCATTGGCTAACGAAACGGTGGCCAAAGCAATCATGATGGTCAAAAATCTTCTCATAGTTATTTATGTATTGTTCATTAATATTCTGTTCTGGAGAGAGGCTCCTTGTCGTAACTCAGTAAAGTGTGGAGCAGCTCATCCTTTAATACAGACTGGTAATCATACTCCACCCCGTCAATCATAACACGGTTGTTTACCAGCCTTGTACCATGGCTGTAATCCACATACCAATTGACGTGGCCGTTGTATTCGGGTTGGATTGGGTTGCCATCCAGCCTGTGCCACCCGTATATGATAACATGTTTCTGACGCGCAGGGTCCGCAAGTTTAGCCGAGACCACCACATCTTTTTTAACACCGGCAACAAAGACCCCTGGTTGGAATCCTGCTGCTTTTGCCTGTGCCTGGATTACTTTAGAGTGTTCATACAGCAAGTCGGGTGTTGTATTCCGATCTCCCCTGGGTATATAGTTGAATGGTTCCAGCTTCAACCTGGAAGCTTTGTAAACAAGGTCAACAACCTTGGGTGTAGGAAGGGAAGCCCCGAGCATCCTGGCTATCGTTGTGGAGGCCATTGGAGTCAATGGTATGGTAAAATAGTCATGGTTATCCCCCACTGCTACATAATCGGGTGAAACAAATAAGACCACACTCCTTTCAGCTCCGTTTGCATCGTTCTGGATTGTCTCCACCCTTTCCCACTTTGTCAAAAAATCGGGATAATTGCCTGCATAGAATTCATCTACAGCCTCCTTTTCCCTTTGTTCCCAAGAGAGCAGCCTGGTCCTCTCATAAAAAACAGAACCACCTGCGGTCTCCTGCGAAAACAGGAGACCATAGGTGGTTGCCATCAATAGCGTACATAAAAACTTACATAGCTTTGGATTCATGTAGCAGTATTATTTTTTTTCTTC
>SABC01000266.1 GCA_009929175.1 Bacteroidia bacterium
TTTTAAAACAACTTATTGTTGATGCTTTAGCCTGAGAAAAGTTACATCCCATATATGGGTCTCCTTATAGAAACGGGTTCCTTTGCGGCGGCGGTTGCCGTCATAATGCCCCACATATTTTATATCCAGTTTATCGGCGATATTAGCAGGAAGCAAGGTGTCCGCCATTCCGTGAGTAAGTATTACACATGGTAAGGCATTGAAGACCGCCGCCGAATCCTTTATGTCAAGTGGCCGGATTGTTCTGTGTGCATCATAGACCTGCTCAATTCTCAGCTCTTTTCCCGAATCATGATAGAACTGAATATTCGTGAGTTCCGGCATCTCCCGGGTCTTGCCTAGTCCGTTAAAGTCGGGATTGTTTATAATACCTGATATGGACGGCATCATAAATAGTATGATAAATGAAAACATAACAGAGACTCCGTAGATAAACCTCACAGGGTTTGGCTTGATGCATGAGTTAATCACCAGGAAGAGTCCGAGAGCGAAGGAAAAGGCGGTAATTGCAACAAATGCAGGAACAGTCATGTCCGACTTGTATGGAGCCCCGTCGCGGAAAAGAAAGATATAAACCAGAACAGGTATGGCGAATGAGATAATGCTAAGTGGTATTGTGTTTATATAATATATCCATCTTCTGAATCCGTTTTTTTCAGAGATATTTTCTGTCCAATAACGGACTATATGCCCCATGGCAAGAGCTGCAGGAATAAGCATAGGTAAGAGATATCTCGTTTTCTTCTCAGGGAGCAGGGAGAGTGCAATAACTATGAGAACCATCCACAACAGGGCAAAGGTATACTCCTTAGGGTTTGACAATCTTTTTCTCCAGTAACCGACAAAAAGAGTTGTAAGGCAAAGTATAACCCAGATTCCCGCCTCAAGAGGAAAGCCATAATAGTAATACCAGGGTCTTGTATTGTAGTTTGTCCAGTTTTGTGACTCTTTGCCGACAGTTTTCAGAAGGTCTCCCGGATTTTCCAGATAAATGTAGAGATACCACCATCCACCAACTATTAAGGCTATACCAATCAGCAATAAGATTCCCGGCCACTTCCCTTTCAGACTTACCTTGTATATAATCAGATAGGCAATTATAAACGGCAGCAAGAGGGAGAAAAGGCTCACCGGTCCCTTACTCATAAAAGACAAACCTGTGAAGAGTCCGGATATAATAAACGGCCATATAGAGTGGTTCCCCCCTTTTAATGCTTTTAATAGAAAAAATATTGCACCTAACATGAATGAGTGGCAGTAAATGTCCCAGGTTGCCGTCCTTCCCATCAGTATGATATTGTAGGAGGTACA
>SABC01000267.1 GCA_009929175.1 Bacteroidia bacterium
ATATACAACTTATATAACATTGAATATCAATATTGTATGCAAATAAATTACCTCATTTACAATACTAATTTAGCTTCTTTTTATAATGCGTCTACCCTGCCGATGGATACTCTGCAGGTTGAATATCGGAAGGTAAATTTAAATAAAACAAAAACAGGAAAACACGAAAAACAGGTAGGTACCACCAGGCAATTCGTTAATACTGAAACAAAACAGATTTATTATGAAAACAGAAAATATTGGTTTTAAGAACGAACTCAGTTTCGTATGCGCTCTCCTTACCGGAGTAGCCGAAAGCAATCAGGTTTACCCTCGTGTTACGGCGGAAATGCTTACAAGCCGTGAACTGGCTTTGATCTACAAAGGAATTATCGAGCTTTTCAACAAGGGAAAAGCCATGGACTACACCCTGTTGGAGCACGAGATGCGTGCCCTGGACAACGACCTCTATGCCGAGATGAACGGACTAAATTACGTCGGGGACGGATTATTGTCCGTAGTGGACGATGTACACGTAACCACCTACGCCGATCTGATTGTGGAAGAGCACCAGCGTAATTGCTTGCGACTGCTTGCCATGGAAATATCCGGCAAGTGTGGAAGTAGAGACATACCGGTAGAGCAAATCCTGCAGTTGGCAAACACCAAGCTGGAAGAGATTGCCGGCATGGGCGTTAACAGCACCAGCACCCGGCAGATCAGTGAAATCGGACAGGAAGTGGTTACCCACCACACCCGATTGTTGGAGAACGGAGGTACTTCGGTGGGTTACTCCACCGGCCTTAAAGGAATGGACGATATTATGGGCGGCTTTATGAGGGGTGAGGTTGCTATTGCCTCTGCCCTGACCTCTCACGGAAAAACGGCCATTTCTCTTTTCATGGCGGTTCAGATTGCACTCAAGGGGGTGCCAGTATACATCATTTCTTTGGAGATGAGCATGGAACAGTTGTATGGCCGAATCCTGATGTCTATGTCTACCGTATCGCAGGAGAACCTGCGTATGCACGGACTTACCGAAACAGAGATTGCCGTGGCAAAGAGTCTGAATGAGACCACCCTAAAACGTCTTCCTCTTTTTATCGATTACATCCCATCGGCACGGCCCGAAGATATCCGCGCCAAGGTGAAGCTGGCGCGTAAACGTAAGCAATGTGACTTCTTGGTACTGGACTATATCAACCAGTTGGATACGGGCCATGCTCAAGGCGAGAACCTGGCTACTTCACTGGGCCATGCCATGAAACGTATCAAGGATCTGGCAGTAGAGGAAAACATCCCTGCCTTAGTTTTGGCACAGATGAACCGCGA
>SABC01000268.1 GCA_009929175.1 Bacteroidia bacterium
GGGTTGTTGAAGTTGTCATTTTTTAAGTTCTTTACAGGCAAAAATAGCTTTTTATAATATATTTGCACTAATTATGGAGCTCTTTTTTGCAAATATCATCAATGACACTGCTGCGACCATCTCAGGCGATGAGTTCCGGCATTGTGTCAAAGTTCTCCGCCACAAGGAGGGGGATACTATCTCATTTATAGACGGCAATGGTGGCCTCTATTCAGGTAAGATAACACTGATCGCATCGGGAGAATGCACTTTGCAGATAATAGGTCATACCCCCGATTATGCTAAAAGAGATTACTTCCTTCATATAGCCGTAGCACCCACAAAAAATCTGGAGCGATACGAGTGGTTCATGGAGAAAGCCACTGAGGTAGGGATAGACGAACTTACCCCGATAATCGGTGAGCACTCGGAGAGAAAAGTATTTAAACCCGAGAGGGGAGAGAGGATAATCCTCTCTGCGGTCAAACAGTCACTCAAGGCTAAGATACCTGCGTTGAACCCTGTTGTCTCCGTCAAGGATTTTATAAAAGAGAATGCCGGATTTGACGGAATAAAACTAATTGCACACTGCAACGAAGGTGTAAGACAAAATATTACATCTGTTTTACCGAAGGATTGCCGTTTTCTGATAATGATAGGCCCAGAAGGTGATTTCTCTTCCTCAGAGGTCGAACTTGCAATGAAAAACGGATTCATACCGATATCTCTCGGTGAATCGAGATTAAGGACAGAGACAGCCGCACTCACTGTTGTGACTGCAACATACCTTCTTACTTCAAATTTCTGAGTGCTATTTTCTGATAACCTCCACCTCTCCGCCAAGACCGAGTTTGATGATTGAGGATGGCTTGCCAGTTGAGTCAGCTTCAAAAACAGGATCTGCTACCCAATCTACCGCAGAGATTATCTCATTTGCAATATCCAGATAAAAGGCAGGGGCCTTCTCCCCGGAGATATTGGCCGAAGTGGAGACAATCGGTTTACGGAATTTGTAAATAAGCCGGTTGCAAAATTCGTGATGAGGTATTCTTATAGCTGCGGTGTTGTCCTCAGCAACCACATTTTTTGCAAGGCCTATAGCTCCCGGATAAATAATAGTCAGAGGCTGGTCGGCAACATCGAGCAATTGTAGGGCAATCTGGGGAATCTCCTTGATATACCTGCACAGCATATCTTCGCTGTCAACGAGTGTGATAAGGCTTTTACTGTCAGCCCTTTGTTTGATCTTGTAAATTTTTTCAACGGCCTGGGCATTTGTGGCGTCGCAGCCCAGACCCCATACAGTATCTGTGGGATAGAGT
>SABC01000004.1 GCA_009929175.1 Bacteroidia bacterium
TGCCGAGGAGAAACACATAATTCCTCTGCTCAAAGAATTGAGAGCTAATGGCATTGTTGCAGAGATTTATACAGAGAACGTGAAACTCAAAAAGCAGTTCGATTATGCATCCAAAAGAGGAATTCCTTATATTGCTATCATTGGCGAGGAGGAGATGCGTAATAATTGTGTTAATGTGAAAAACCTCTCTTCGGGTGAGCAAATAGTATTGGGTATTAGCGATTTATCCAATTGGTTAAAAGATAATCTGGAATAAAATTTGGATTGTAAGATGTATTGCATTATCTTTGCAATCCAATTCAAAGGTAATACCAACAAGAAATATACCGCGGAGTGGAGCAGTTGGTAGCTCGTCGGGCTCATAACCCGAAGGTCACAGGTTCGAGTCCTGTCTCCGCTACTAAAAAACACCGTAACAGCATAATCTGCAGTTGCGGTGTTTTTCTTATTTAAGGATCTTTTCTTATTTTTTTGAATAGACCAATTTAAAAAAACAGGTGATTATAGATTGTATTTATAAACCGGATGTTTCTTTTTGCCGGTTTCTGTCGGTTTTACATAGAGAGGAGAGTTAATTGTCTGGCAGAATGTTGCCGGGTTGTTTCGGGAGATGCATACCTCTTTGAGGTAACAGTTGGCACATTTTGATGGCTTTTTGCTTTTGAAGGTGGCAAGCAGGCTGACGGAAATGCGGTAAAGGGTTACTGCAACCACAGCTGCAATTATTATGTAAACTATTGTCAATTGTGTCATGATTCAAATTTTTAAAGTAAGTTCCCGATGTTGTAAACGGCATATGCCATGACCCATGCAAGCAGGGTTGTATAGACCATGGAAAAAGCAGCCCATTGCCATCCCGACTCCTTTCCTATGGCAACTATTGTTGCTACACATGGAAAATAGATAAGGATAAAGACCATGAATGCAAGGGCAACCACAGGGTCGAAAACCCTTTGGCCCGCTTTTTCCCCGGATTGGTGCAACTGGGATTTTATTCCGGCAATGAGTGAGTCGCTCTCTTCATCCGCCCCGGGAGCCTGGTAAAGCACACTCATGGTGCTCACCACTATCTCTTTTGCAGGCAGGCCACTGATAATGCTGACTCCCATCTTCCAGTCGAATCCCAATGGCTCCATCACAGGGGCAAGCGAGTGACCCAGTTGTCCTATATATGAGTTTTCCAGTCTCAAAGACTCTTTCTCTGCCTCGAGTTGGCTCAGTAGATCTGTTTTTAACTCTGTAGTTATCGAATAATCGTTTTGTATGCTCTCCATCCTGGAATCAAATTCGGCACTCCTGTCAAACTCCCTGGGAAAATAGCCCATTGCCCATATTATTACAGATGCTGCCAATATAACCGACCCCATCTTTTTAAGGTACTGGTAACCTTTGTGCCACATATGTCTTGAAGTGCTTTTCAATGTCGGGATCCGGTAAGGGGGCAGCTCCATTACAAACGGGATTTCCTGTTTTTTGAAAACCAGTTTTTTGAGGATAAGGGCCAGTATAACAGCCATCAGGATTCCGGTGAAATATATCCCGGATAGTACCAACCCTTGGTTTTTTGGGAAAAATGCCGAGATAAGCAACACATACACTGGCAGCCTTGCACTGCAAGACATGAAGGGAACCAACAGTGTCGTGAGGATCCTGTCGCTTTTGCTCTCCAGTGTCCGTGTGGCCATCACGGCAGGGACATTGCAACCAAAACCCATTACCAGTGGTATGAAGGATTTGCCGTGCAGCCCGATCTTGTGCATCAGCTTGTCCATGATGAATGCCGCCCTTGCCATATACCCGCTGTCTTCCATGAATGAGATGAAAAAGAAGAGTATAAGGATATTGGGAAGGAACACCACCACCCCGCCGACACCATCAATTATCCCGTTCACAACCAGGTCCCTGAGAGGCCCCTCTGCAATGATTGAAGAGAATAATGAGCCTGTTGCAGAGACCAGTTTTTCTATCAGTTCCATTGGGTAGTTGCCAAGGGAGAAGGTGGTCTGGAACATCAGCCACATGAATGCTATGAATATTGGGAGCCCAAAGTATTTGTGGGTGAGTATATCGTCCAGGTTGCGGATCTTCCTGCCCGGCAATTCGGGGTATTTGACACACTCTTTAAGGGCGCCGTCAATGAAGCCGTATTTGGCATCAGTCATTACAGCCTCGGAGCTCTCTTTGTATTGCTCTTCGAGTTTGGATATCTCTTTGTTGGTCGTATCATTGATTTGGGTGTACTGTTCATATCCCGACAGCAACTTGTGGGTTGTCTGGTCCTTTTCAAGTAGCTTTATGGCCAAATACCTTGTGGAATAGAGATCTTTTACATGCCCGGTTTTCTTTACCTTCTCCTGCACCCTGGAGATGCTTTTTTCTATTTCGTTGCCATGATGCACATGAACATGCCTTGATATTGTATCCTGGTCTTCATATACCTCAATGATCTTTTTGAGCAATTTGCCAATACCGTTACCTTTGTTTGCGGTGGTCGGTATCACCGGAATGCCTAATAATTCCCCAAGTTTACAATGGTCTATTTCTGTTCCGGTTTTTTGGAGTTCATCATACATATTGAGGGCTATCACAACTTTGATATTCATATCCATTAGTTGTGAGGTAAGGTACAGATTCCTTTCCAGATTTGTCGAGTCAACAACATTCAGTACGACATCGGGACGGTTTTCCAGCAAATGGCTTCTTACATACAGCTCTTCCGGGGTATATTCGGTTATGGAGTATGTTCCGGGCAGGTCGGACAAAATGAATTTGTATCCGAATTTTGTAAGGAAACCCTCTTTGGATTCTACTGTTACGCCGCCATAGTTGCCGACCCTTTCGTGTGAGCCGGTTGTGTAGTTGAAAAGGGTGGTTTTACCGCAGTTGGGATTCCCTGCCAGGGCAATGTGGATGCTTTTGCCCTTTTGGGCAGCTGCCCTTAAAACCTCGGCCTCTATATCGGACAAAGGCATTGGATTTTCGGTGGTTAAAGTAATACCGGACTCCTCAATAATCTCAATCAGGCTGGCTTCGCTTTTCCTTAGCGAAATGTTATACCCCATGATTTCATACTCCATTGGGTCGTTCAAAGGGGCCTGTTTGACTACGGTTACCTTTTTGCCCTTCACAAAACCCATCTCAATGATCCTTTTGCGAAAGGCTCCGTGTCCCTTGACTTTTACTATGATTCCGGACTCCCCCGGTGCCAGTTGTGACAAAAATGTTGCCTCTGCCAGCTCTTTCCCTATCTCGTTTTTTATATCCATTACCAGTTGACTCTTTGTATTTTCTTTTGAAAATACAAAGTTAAAAGCTAAAAAGGGAGTTGTCAATCCCATAAAATAGGGATATTGTGGCACCTTCATTCATCATTTATGACGATAAATATGCTATTTTTGTAACCTAAACCCGATTACCATGTCTTTTACTGTCAAAAAAGGTGAACCTCAGGATACCGAACTTATTTTCAAATTTATATGTGAGCTTGCGGAATACGAAAAACTGAGACACGATGTTACAGCAACAGTCGAGGTTCTTCATGACTCACTCTTTGTAAGGAAATCTGCCGAAGTTTTGATTGGTTATCAAGATGAGGTCCCCGCAGGCTTCGCGCTGTTCTTTCATAACTTCTCTACATTCAAAGGGAGGGCCTGCCTTTACCTGGAAGATATTTTCATTTCGCCGCAGTTCAGGGGCAAAGGATACGGGAAAAGACTTTTCAATGAGCTGGCATCAATTGCTGTGGAGAGAAATTGTGACCGGTTTGACTGGGCTGTTCTGGATTGGAACCAACCTGCCATTGGTTTTTACAAAAGCCTTGGTGCAAAAGCAATGGATGACTGGACTGTATTCCGCCTGGAGGGAGAAGCATTGAGAAAGGTGGCAAATAAACAATTTTAAAACTCAATAATCATTTTTTGATTCAATAATGAAAACGATAGCACTGGTTGCCCATGACAACCGAAAAAAAGACCTTATAGAGTGGGTGGAATTCAACAGGGATACCCTGCTAAAGCATAAACTGGTATGTACCGGAACAACAGGAAGGATGGTGGAGGCTGCTTTGACACAGAACTTGTCCAGAAACAGTCCAAAGCCCGATATTCGTTTGTTAAAGTCGGGCCCTCTTGGAGGAGACCAGCAACTTGGGGCACTTATTTGCGAAGGGGTGGTGGATATGCTTTTTTTCCTTTGGGACCCTATGCAACCCCAGCCTCACGACGTGGATGTGAAGGCGTTGCTCAGGATTTCCAGTCTTTACAATGTTCCTACCGCAATCAACAGGTCATCTGCTGATTTTATTATTTCTTCGCCGTTGTTTGACAGCGAATACCAACCCAAACTCAAGAATTTCTCGGAGTATCTCAACCGATCGGTTGACCTTTGATCTTAAGCTGGAAAATTGATGTGTCCCCCCTTTTTCCTTCGATAAATATATCGGGATCAACGGAAGTATAAAGGTCAACACTCTCTCCTGGAAGGGATTCATTATTGAAGTTTAACCACATCTCTCTTATAGTCATCTCTTTGGTTAGCTCAAAGGGCAGTGAGTCGATTGCCCATTCAAAATAGCGGGCGTTGTTGGTGTGGCCGTTGATATCGAGATCAGAAAGTGACACCACACGGGTTCTGGAAAAGGTCATCTCTTTTGGGGATGTAAGCCTCTCTGCAGGTTCTTGGATTGCATCCTTTTGATTCTCCCCTTTGAAGCTGGTTCCCAAGATGGATTCTATCTTCTGCAGCCTGCGGGTTTTGTAATCTATGATAAGCCAGGACGATGTTGCCGAGATAATTTCATTATTCCCGGAATCATGGGCCAAAAAATCGCGGAACCCAAAAAGGCGGTCACTTCCTTTGTGCCAGGTTTCCATCGAAACCTCTTCCTTCCAAACCGGTAACCTTTGGAATTTGATGTGGAAACGGGATAGTACCCACACTACACCGGTAGAGATAAGGTTGTCGTAACCAAACCCCAGGGTGTGGGCGTGGATGTTTGCCATCTCCTGTGCATGATTTAGGAACGAAAAAGGCTTGAATAGTCCATTATGGTCTGTTTCATAACTTTTTACAGAAAAAATTTCTCTATAGCTTTTCATTGGGTTCTTTTTTACAAAGATAGGAACCATGATTCCAAAACAAAACTAAAATTGGAAAAAACGGTTCGATTGTACTATCTTTGTATCCCGGTATCACAATAATCCAAGAATAATCTTATGAGCACCAAATATGTATTTGTTTTGGGAGGAGTTACCTCTTCCCTCGGTAAGGGTATTATTTCGGCTTCTCTTGCCAAATTGTTGCAGTCGAGGGGCTTGTCGGTAACAATTCAAAAATTCGACCCTTATATCAATATTGATCCGGGAACATTGAACCCATACGAGCATGGTGAATGCTACGTTACGGAAGATGGAGCCGAAACCGACCTTGACCTGGGCCATTACGAAAGGTTCCTGAATGTCTTTACCGGTAAGGCCAATAACGTTACTACCGGCCGTATTTACAGGAACGTGATAGAAAAGGAGAGGCAGGGAGCCTACCTTGGCAAAACCGTCCAGGTTGTCCCCCATATTACCGACGAAA
Source organism: Bacteroidia bacterium (assembly GCA_009929175.1). Classification (GTDB taxonomy): domain Bacteria; phylum Bacteroidota; class Bacteroidia; order Bacteroidales; family UBA932; genus Bact-08. The sequence goes on from SABC01000004.1 coordinate 5,581, forward strand.
TCAAAAGGAGAATGCTTCTGCTTGGTAAAAGTGGTAAATATGATGTTGTCATTACCGAACTTGGAGGTACTGTGGGCGATATCGAGTCGCTTCCTTTCGTGGAGGCGGTCCGACAGTTGCAATGGGAGCTGGAAGATGAGGATTGTCTGGTGATACACCTGACACTGGTTCCTTACCTGAATGCGGCAAAGGAGCTTAAGACCAAGCCTACCCAGCACTCAGTGAGGATGTTGCAGCAAAACGGAGTCCATCCGGATATCATAGTCTGCAGGACAGAACACCCACTACCAGCCGAAATCAGGAAAAAGGTGGCACTATTTTGCAATGTGAAACCAAATGCTGTAATTGAGTCTATCGATGCAAAAAGTATTTATGAAGTACCCCTTTTGATGGTAAAGGAGAAATTGGATGAATTGGCGCTTCGTAAATTCAAACTTGATAACAGCCTTGTCAACCCGCCCGAACTTTCGGGATGGAAGTCTTTCCTTAACAGGTTGTTCAATCCCTCGCACGAGGTAAATATTGCCTTGGTAGGGAAATATGTGGAGTTGCAGGATGCCTACAAATCAATATTGGAATCATTTATACATGCCGGAGCACGCAACGAGTGCAAGGTTAATGTGCACAGTATCCACAGTGAACATATTAACGAATCCAATGTGGGTGATTTGCTGGGCACTATGGATGGGATACTGGTAGCACCAGGATTTGGGGAGAGAGGTATTGAGGGTAAGATAACGGCAGTCAAATATGCCAGGGAAAATAAAATTCCTTTCCTTGGAATCTGCCTTGGCATGCAAATGGCAGTTATAGAGTTTGCGAGGAATGTGCTCAAACTGGAGGATGCCATGACAACTGAGATCAGAACAAATACCAAAAACCCTGTGATTGACCTTATGGAAGATCAAAAATCCCTGACAATCAAAGGGGGGACTATGAGGCTGGGAGCTTATGGATGTACCATAGAGGAGGGTTCCCTTGCCCATGCAGTATACGGGAAGACCGAAATATCGGAACGTCATCGTCACCGGTATGAGTTTAACAACAGCTATGCCGAGCAATTGGGCAGAGCAGGATTAATCTGCACAGGAAAAAATTCAGACACATCACTTGTAGAGATAGTAGAGATCCGGGAACATCCTTTCTTTATCGGGGTACAGTTCCATCCCGAATTGAAGAGTACTCCGGAAAATCCCCACCCCCTGTTTGTCGCATTGGTGAAAGCTGCCATAAAATTTAACAAGAGGGATTAACTTTTCGGTTATGTTGTACAAAGGTTTTTTTAAATTAATTGTCATGGTTTTTGCGATCATTGCGCTTGCACCAAATTGCAGGGCTCAGGGTACTAAGGCCGTGGGATACAAGGCAAAGGTTACGGCGACTTTTCCCCATTACGAAAAAGCCTACACACAGGGTCTATTCTTTTACAAGGGGAGGCTTTACGAAAGCTCAGGCCAGTATGGGCAATCATTTTTCCATGAGGTTGACCTGGCAAAGGGAAGCACGCTCAGGAGCTTCAACCTGGCCCCAAAGTATTTTGCAGAGGGGGCCGTGGTCCTGAATGATAAACTCTACATACTTACCTGGATGGAGATGGAGGTGTTGGTATACGACATAAACACTTTACGGCAAGTTGGCAAGTTGTTCAACAGAAGAGAGGGATGGGGGCTTACAACCGATGGCAGGAGTCTGATTTCAACAGATGGAAGTTCCAATATCTTTTTCCATGACCCTGCCACTTTTGCAGACCAATCCAGGATAGAGGTAACCCTTAACGGCAAGCCCCTTTCCCAGCTAAACGAGTTGGAATACATCAACGGAGAGATTTGGGCCAATGTCTATGGCACAGACATGATTGTGATAATCAATCCTGTTACCGGCATAGTGAGGGCTACGGTAGATTGTACCGGATTACTTCCTTTGAGGCTCAGGAAACCGGATACGGATGTCTTGAACGGAATAGCTTATGACCCTGAAAACCGGCATATATACGTGACCGGTAAATATTGGCCCAGGATGTTCAGGATTGAACTTGAAAAACTTTAATCCTTCCGTTTTTTGTTGGCAACCAAAATATGCCTTTTACCAGGAGGTCCCTGTACCCTTGAAACCTCAAAACCGGAATCCCTCAGGGCGCTTTTCACTACTCCCTTTGCAGAATAGGTGACCAGGACAGCACCATCTCCCATCATGTGGTAAATCTCTTTAAATATGTCGGGCTGCCATAACTCCGGCTGTACTCCCGGAGAGAATGCATCATAATAGACAACATCGGCCTTGTTGCCTTCCAGCATCGGGAACCCCTTTTGTAGTATATGGACAAGATCTCCCTCTATTTTATTGAGATTGAATCCCTGGAAAATTTCGACAGGAATATTCCAGGGAGCATCGTAGATACCGGCTGCAATCTCCCGGAATTGTAAAGGAAATAATTCCAAATGGTTTAATTCACGGGTTTTACCTATAGAGAGCGGAAATTTTTCGATGGAATTGTAATTGATGTTTAAGCCTTGTAATCCAATGTTATAGTGTGCTGTTGCAAGACAGTTAAGACCTGTTCCGAACCCAACTTCAAAAATATTTACTACCTCTCTTTTATTGTTTGTTTTGGCATTGAGCTCCAAATAGCGGGCAATGCCGTTATTTATGAAAATATGACTGGTTTCTGTCAGGGCACCGTTAACTGAATGGTATGTTTCTTTAAACTCTTGTGATGCCAGGGTGGCAGATCCGTCTTTTGTGTGAATAATATCTCTCTCCATTGAATTTGTTGTTGGTACAAATGTATATCATTCCTTCATTTTTTTTATCTTTGCAGACTATACATAATAAAATTACTGCGATATAATGGCATTTTTTACAGATGTGCTCAAAAAGTTTTTCGGCACAAAATCGGATAGGGATATTAAATTGATTCGCCCATACGTGGACAAGACGATCGCTGCCTACGATAGGATAGACAAATTGACCCACGATGAGCTGAGGACCGAAAGTTTCCGGATTAAAAAGATAATCACCGACAGGATTGCTGCTGACGAAGAGAAAAAGAGGTCCCTTCGCGAACGTCTGGAAGATGTGATGATAGATGTGAAGGAAAAGGAGGAGTTGGCAACTGAAGTCGATAAACTCTCCAAAAAGATAGATGAGAATATTGAGGAAGTTCTCCTGGAGATATTACCCGATGCTTTTGCAATAATGAAGTCTACCGCGCGCCGTTTCAAGGAGAACGAAAAGGTTGTGGTAAAGGCTCTGGATTTTGACAGGGACCTTGCAGCAATGCAGGATTTCGTTTCCATTGAGGGAGATAACGCTGTATGGAGCAATAGTTGGGTTGCCGGCGGAAACAAGATTGTATGGGATATGGTCCATTACGATGTGCAGCTTATTGGTGGTGTTGCCCTCCACCAGGGCAAGATTGCCGAGATGGCGACGGGTGAGGGTAAGACCCTGGTAGCCACTCTGCCCGTATTCTTAAATGCTTTGGCCGGAAAGGGTGTTCATGTGGTGACTGTCAACGACTATCTCTCCAAACGTGACTCGGAGTGGATGGGACCGCTATACCAGTTCCACGGATTAAAGGTGGATTGCCTGGACAGGCACCAACCTAACTCCGAAGCTCGTAAAAAGGCATACAGGGCAGATATCACTTTTGGAACAAACAACGAGTTCGGATTTGATTACCTGCGTGATAACATGGCAATCAATGCCGAAGACTTAGTCCAGAAAAAGCATCACTTTGCTATTGTGGATGAGGTTGACTCTGTGTTGATCGATGATGCAAGGACTCCGCTTATAATATCGGGTCCGGTACCTAAAGGGGATGAACAGCAGTTCAACGAATACAAACCAATTGTTGAGAAGCTCTACAGTGCACAAAGAGCACTTGTTACCCAACTCCTCAATGAAGCTAAAACTAAGCTTAAGGAAGGGAACGAAGAGGAGGGCGGAAAGCTTTTACTCAGGGCCCACAAGGGACTTCCCCGCTATAACCCGCTTATTAAGTATTTGAGTGAGGCAGGCAGCAAGCAGATACTGATTAAAACCGAGAACTTCCATATGCAGGACAATAACAAACAGATGCATCTGATTACGGATGACCTCTTCTTTGTTATTGACGAAAAACAGCGTTCTGTAGAGCTGACCGATAAAGGTCATGAACTGATTGCAAAGAGTGTCAGTGACAACAAATTCTTTATTCTGCCCGATATTGGCACGGAGATTTCCGAAATTGAAAAAAGTGATATATCTCCCGAAGAGAAGCTTGCAAAAAAAGATGCCCTTTTGAGTGATTATGCAGTAAAGAGTGAAAGGGTGCACACAGTCAATCAGTTACTTAAGGCATATACAATGTTCGAAAAGGATGTCGAGTACGTTGTAATGGATAACAAAATCAAGATTGTGGATGAACAGACCGGGCGTATTCTGGAGGGGCGGAGATATTCAGACGGCCTCCACCAGGCAATCGAGGCCAAAGAGTCTGTTAAGATTGAGGCGGCTACTCAGACTTTTGCTACTATCACCCTGCAAAACTACTTTAGGATGTACCACAAGCTTGCCGGTATGACCGGTACGGCTGAGACCGAAGCTGGTGAGTTCTGGTCAATTTACAAGCTGGATGTGGTGGTTATTCCAACCAACCGCCCTATAGTACGTAAGGATTTGGATGACTTGATATTCAAAACCAAGAGGGAAAAATACAATGCAGTTATCGATGAGATTGTTAAGTTAACCAAGGATGGAAGGCCTGTATTGGTTGGTACCACATCGGTAGAGGTTTCGGAGCTGTTAAGCAGGATGTTAAAACTCAGAGGTATTAAGCATAATGTGCTAAACGCCAAACAACACGCAAGGGAGGCCGAGATTGTTGCAGAGGCGGGGCAACCGGGAGCTGTGACTATAGCAACCAACATGGCGGGACGTGGAACGGATATAAAATTGGGAAACGGAGTAAAGGAGGCCGGCGGACTGGCAATCATTGGTACGGAAAGACACGATTCCCGAAGGGTGGACAGGCAGTTAAGGGGACGTGCAGGACGTCAGGGAGACCCTGGTTCTTCAAGTTTTTATGTATCACTTGAGGATGACCTTATGCGCCTGTTTGGATCGGAGAGGATTGCAAATATTGTTGACAGGATGGGTATGAAGGAGGGTGAGGTGCTCCAGCACTCCATGCTTTCCAAATCCATAGAGAGGGCCCAAAGAAAGGTAGAGGAGAATAATTTTGGAATCAGGAAAAGGCTTCTGGAGTACGATGATGTCATGAATTCCCAAAGAGAGGTGATTTACACACGCAGGAGGAATGCTCTCTACGGGGAAAGGATCGATGTGGATATCAGGAATATGATGACCGATTACACCGAATCACTTGTGAACTCTTCCCATGGTAATTTGTCTTTTGATGAGTTTTCTTATGAGACCATAAGGCATCTCTCGATGGAGCCGGGAATCTCCGGTGAAGTTTACGAGAAGGAGAGTGCTGCAGAAGTTGCGGCAAAACTCCTGGAGAATGTACAAAACTCACATAAACGAAGGGTGGATACCATGGTCAGTCAGGCTTGGCCAATTGTTAAACAGGTTTATGAAACCCAAAGTGCCACATACGACAATATTGCAATTCCGGTAGGTGACGGGAGCAAGATCATGCAAACCGTTGTAAACCTCAAAAAGGCTTATGATACCAAAGGGCTTGAGATTGCCAGGTCACTGAACAAAAGTATCACCCTCATGATGATTGACGAATATTGGAAAGAGCATCTCAGGGATATGGATGACCTCAAACAATCTGTACAGAATGCAACCTACGAACAAAAGGATCCGTTATTGATATACAAATTTGAGAGCTTTAAACTTTTTCAGGAGATGCTGGATAAAGTGAACAAGGATGTCCTGAGCTTCCTTCTGAAAGCACACATTCCTCTCAGGGATGTTCAAAACGATCCTTCCAGGCTAAGGCAGGAACAGAGGCGCAAGACGGACCTTTCCAATATGCAAACTTCCCGATCGGATCTGGTGACCTCTTCGGGGGAACCAAAATCCCAGGCTCCTGTACATGTTGAGAAGAGGGTTGGACGAAATGATCCATGTCCATGCGGGAGCGGGAAAAAATTCAAAAACTGCCATGGTGCGGCAGAATAGTTTCAACCATGTGAGTATTCACATTAAAAAAAATGTAAATTATGTATGATGTATTGATAATAGGCTCAGGACCCGGAGGATATGTTGCAGCAATAAGGGCAGCACAATTAGGTTTGAGCACTGCCGTAATCGAAAAATCAGAACTGGGCGGCGTATGCCTCAATTGGGGGTGTATCCCAACAAAAGCCCTTTTAAAAAGTGCCCAGGCGATGCACTATGCAAAAAACTTCAAGGATTATGGTTTCACAATAGAGGGAGATGTAAAACCCGATATCAAAGCAATTGTAGAGAGAAGCCGTGGAGTTGCTGCCGGTATGAGCCGTGGGATAGAGTACCTTTTCAAGAAAAACGAGGTGAATGTGATCAACGGTTTTGGCAAAATCATAGCAAAAGGGGAGGTAGAGGTTACCTCCGTCGACGGAACCAAAGAGATATACAAAGCCAGGAACATCATAATTGCAACAGGCTCCAGGGCCAATTCCCTGCCCTTTGCTCCCATAGACGGGAAGAAGATAATATCGTACCGTCAGGCACTTGTTCCTGAGTCAATACCTACATCTATTGCAGTGATAGGATCAGGAGCAATAGGCAGCGAGTTTGCTTTTTTCTACAAATCCCTGGGTTCCCAAGTCTACCTTATTGAGTATTTACCATCCATTGTTCCGATGGAAGATGATGAGGTCTCGGCTCAGTTGAGCCGCTCTTTCCGTAAGATGGGTATGAAGGTGATGACCTCTGCACAGGTTAAGAGTATTGATACCAAGGGAGAAAATTGCAGACTTACAATTGAAACCAAAAAGGGGGAGGAGGTGATTGAGACCCAAATGGTCCTCTCTGCAGTCGGGGTTGTTGCCAATATTGAAAATATCGGCATAGAAGAGCTCAATATAGCAACTGAAAAAGGGAAAATCAAAGTAGATAACTATTATTCTACTTCAGTAGAAGGTATTTATGCAATCGGAGATGTGATTGCTACACCAGCCCTTGCACACGTAGCGTCGGCAGAGGCAATTGTTTGCGTGGAGCGTATAGCCGGTCACAACCCCAAACCTTTGAACTATACTAATATACCTGCTTGCACCTACACCTCCCCGGAAATTGCATCGGTAGGAAGTACCGAGAGAGCTTTGAAGGAGAGTGGTACCGATTATAAAGTAGGCAAGTTTCCTTTTACTGCATCAGGAAAGGCGACTACATCGGGTGAAAGGGACGGGTTTGTCAAACTCCTGACAGATCCTGTAAGCGACAAGATACTTGGTGCACACCTTATTGGCGCAAATGTCACCGAGATGCTTTCGGGAATCGTAACAGCACGCACAATGGGTGCAACTGCAAAGGATATCATGGGTTCCATCCATCCTCATCCAACCATGAGTGAAGCCATTATGGAGGCTGCAGCCGCCTCCCACGGCGAAGTTATTCACATTTAACAACAAGAGGTATGTCTAAGAACGAAGTTACAACCCAGGTAAATGATGTAAACAGGATCTCTTCGGGGACGGAATTTCACGGAGTACTAAATTCTAATGCCGATATCAGGATTGATGGTTTTTTTGAAGGTAAAATAACCACTACAGGCAAACTGGTGATAGGAGACTCCGCCAGGATGGTGGGAGAGGCCATTGCGAAAAGCTGTGACATTTGGGGGGAGATGGAGGGCAAGGTCCTTCTAAAGGAGTTCTTTGGCCTTAGGAAAACCGGGACATTCAAAGGAAAGGTCGCTTGTCATAAAGTGTTTATCGAAGATGGCGGTTACTTTAACGGTAGTTGCAAGATAATCACTCCGGAAGAGTTTGAAGGTAGTATCAAAGCCTTAGAAAATGACGGCAAGGAGATTTTTTAGTTTTGTAATTACAAAAAAAAGGCTGCAGTTTTTATTGCAGCCTTTTTTTATGGAATATTCAGACTATTCGGCAGTTGATTTATGGTATACAGCTACCGATGTATTGGCGTTTCCTATGTCTATGCCAAGGTAAGCAGGTTTGTCCGGGTTTTCAGTAGAGAAGACTCCGTCTTTTTCGTTGACAGAATGGTTTAACTTAGAGTAAAGGGCATAACCGGTTGACGCGCATTTCTCGGGGTTTTCAAATACTGTGATATTCAAAAGTTCTCCAAACTCCTTGCGGAACATCTCAAGAAGGTCTTTGTGGTTGGCTCCGCCACCGGCAAGGACAAGCTTGTCCACTGATTCAAAATCCTGGTCCGAAATGTAACGCCTGATAGCAGGAGATACAACGTTGTTGTAATACATTTCCAAAGACATCTTCTTTTCATTGGAGAAATCCCTCCTTTTGCGGTTCACATACATGAATCCTTTGGTAAAGAGGTGGTCCACCTGGTGTTCTGTGCGCATAGAAAGGTATGTGTGCTTGGATAACTCCTGGGAGAAGAGGTTTACAGCGTAACTTATGCCATGAGTACTGAAAAGTGTTCGTACCGACAGGCCTTCGGGTGTACTGACAGCTCCTTCGCATGTTCCGTAACCAAGACTGATAATAAGGAAATTACCTCCTAAAGGGTTTTCGCCTTTGCGGACAGCCGTATCGCAGCCAACCAGCTCCGGTATAATATTTACTTCGCTGATTGATACTATCCTCTGTTCGGATGTCAAAATACCATCGTCACTTGATTTGAAGTATGAAATGATTTTCTCATCCTTCAGGTAGTGCTCGGCGGCTTCTTTGTTGAACTGATAAGTTGCATAGGGAAATCCGGTTGTGATTATCATCTTTGGGATCCAACCGTTCTTAACCTCAGACTGCAATGCATTGTTTGCCACTACCAGGGCAGCTTGCGTGATTATTTTGTAGTCAAGGTCTTCCGGCATAGGATTTATGAACTTATGAGGGGATACCCCATCATTAAGGGCATGGAGACCAACAAGGTAGTCCACTCCTTCGAATTTCAATTTTGAGAAACCAAGTATCGGATCATTGCTGGTAGCAAAATCCCTTAACGTTGATTCGTACACGCTTGGAAAAGAATATGTTTTTATCATGATCAAATATTTTGTTCAAATGTACAAAAAAAAGGAATAAACCAGCTAAACTATATCCTTTTTTTTATCTTGTAATTATTTCTTTCACTGCTGTTTCTGCTGACCAGTTCGGCAACAAACCCCGAAAGGAAGAGTTGCATACCTATAATTAGTGCAACGAGTGAAATGTAAAACAAAGGCTGGTCGGTTACCTGCCGGAAAGGAAGCCCTTTGGATTGAGTTGCTAACTTTTGGATTATAAGGTAGATAGAGATTACTGCACCAAAGAAAAATGTAAGGGAACCTATCAGTCCGAAGAAGTGCATGGGCTTTTTGCCAAACCTGTTGAGAAACCACAACGACAGCAAATCGAGGAATCCGTTTACAAACCGGTCCATACCGAATTTGCTTTTGCCGAATTTGCGGGAGCGGTGTTTTACTACCTTCTCTCCAATACGGCTAAATCCTGCGTTTTTGCATAAATATGGGATATACCGGTGCATTTCGCCGTAAACCTCGATGTTTTTGACAACCTCGGCGCGGTATGCTTTGAGTCCGCAGTTCATGTCGTGAAGCTTGATGCCGGTAACACGCCTCGCAGTAGCATTGTAAATCTTTGAAGGAAGATTTTTACTTAAAAACCCGTCATGACGTTTCTTTTTCCAACCGGAAACAAGATCGTATCCCTCTTCACGAATCATTTTTATTAGTTGAGGAATCTCCTCCGGACTGTCCTGAAGGTCGGCATCCATCGTAATGACGATATCTCCGGAGGCTGCCTCAAAGCCACAGTAAAGCGCTGCAGATTTTCCGTAATTCCTGCGAAAACAAATACCCTTTACAGGATAGGATTTGGAAAGCTCCTCTATTGCATTCCATGAACCATCGGTACTTCCGTCATCCACCATGATGATTTCATAGGAGAGGCCTTCTCCTTTAAGGGTTTCGGAAATCCAGGGTACAAGCTCTCTGAGGGATTCCTCTTCATTCAAAAGGGATATTACGATAGACAGATCCATTTCCATTACTGTGCTGGTGATTCAAGTTTAAATATTTTCGTTTTCCTGTTCCATGAAGGGGGTAGCAGTTTTTGTGTAGTTGGCCATGATTGCAGAGGCAATCATACCTATTATTGTGTAATATACAAGCGTGACCCCGAGAACAAGGTGGGGAAGTATTCCCTCAATTTTTTCCAGCATATCAACCGAATCAGGGTTGGAACTTGCCATCATTTCCATCGCTACTGACATCTGTTCTGCCACCATGTCCGGGAAAATTACAGCATAATGTAAAAACATATAGCAAGCGCAAATTAGTGAAGAGAAAAAAGCAACCATAGTTCCGTACCGGAAACCGTCGCCGTAAGTAAAAGATTCGGATAACCTTGAGTGCTCCTTTAAAAAATAGTAAAGCAGCCAGATACTGCCGACTGTCTTGACAAGCCACAGGGCTATGTTTATTGCAGTCCCGGGGGTAAATACAGTTTGGACCAAGGTGATGATGATTGTAATCAGAGCCAGCAAGAAGCCACTTGTTGCAGCTGTTGTCCATTTGTTTTGCATGATAGGTTAAGTTTGAGGATTAGTGGATTTGGAATAATCCATCAAATTTAGTCAAAAATATCAATTGGTAAAAATTTAGATAATTCTGTAAATAATATTTACCTTTGTGAGTTGATTAGAAATGAAGGACAACATGATTAATATTACTTTCCCGGACGGCAGTGTCCGACAGTACCAAAAGGGGATTACCCCATTCGAAATTGCTAACTCCATCAGCCCGAGGCTGGCCTCTGAGGTGCTGGCGGCAACCGTAAACTCAAAGGTAACGGAGGTAAACCGCCCCATTAACTCCGACTCAACCTTGAAATTGCATAAATGGGAAGACCAGGAGGCAAAGAGTACTTTTTGGCACTCCTCTTCACATCTGATGGCTGAGGCTTTGGAGCAGTTGTTTCCCGGAATCAAATTCGGGATAGGGCCATCTATCGAGACTGGATTTTACTATGATGTTGACAGCGGTGACCGCCAGTTGACAGAGTCCGATCTCAAACAAATTGAGGAGAAGATGCTGGAACTTGCAAGGGAAAAGCAAACCTTTGTGAGGAGGGAGGTAAGCAAGGAGGAGGCAATGGCCACCTATACACAAAAAGGTGATGAATACAAATGCGAACTAATCAATGACCTGGAAGACGGGACCATCTCCTTTTACACAAACGGAACCTTTACTGACCTCTGCAGGGGGCCTCACCTTGCCGACACTTCGGTGATCAAGGCTGTAAAGCTAACCTCCATTGCAGGAGCTTACTGGAGAGGAAACGAAAACAACAAGATGCTTACCCGCATTTATGGAGTGACTTTTCCCCAAAAGAAACTTTTGGACGAATATTTGGTAATGCTGGAAGAGGCCAAGAAGAGGGACCACAGGAAAGTAGGCAAGGAGCTGGAACTTTTTGCTTTTTCACAAAGGGTAGGGCAGGGGCTTCCGTTATGGTTGCCAAAAGGTGCAATGCTGAGGGAAAGACTGGAGAATTTCCTCAAGGTACTGCAAAAAAAACATGGTTACCTGCCTGTCATTACTCCCCATATCGGACAAAAGGAACTTTACGTGACCTCCGGCCACTATGCAAAATACGGCAAGGATTCATTCCAGCCAATTCATACTCCTCAGGAGGGAGAAGAGTTTTTGCTCAAACCTATGAACTGCCCGCACCACTGCGAGATATACAAGACCAAACCCAGGTCATACAAAGATATGCCGCTCAGGTTGGCAGAGTTTGGTACCGTTTACCGTTACGAACAGAGCGGAGAGCTTCATGGACTTACCAGGGTAAGAGGCTTTACCCAGGACGATGCCCATATTTTTTGCCGTCCTGACCAGCTAAAGGAGGAGTTCATCAAGGTTATAGATATTGTCTTGTATATATTCCGCACACTGGATTTCAAGGACTATACTGCCCAAATATCCCTGAGGGATCCCGAAAACAGGGAAAAGTACATTGGCTCCGATGAAAACTGGGACAAAGCCGAAAAGGCGATTATCGAAGCTGCCAACGAAAAAGGTCTCAATACTGTTGTAGAGTTGGGAGAGGCAGCATTCTACGGACCAAAACTTGACTTTATGGTCAAGGACGCTATTGGAAGGAAGTGGCAGCTGGGTACCATACAGGTAGATTATAACCTTCCTGAGAGGTTTGAACTGGAGTACGTAGGGGCTGATGACAAAAAACACAGGCCGGTCATGATCCACAGGGCACCATTCGGATCCATGGAGAGGTTCGTGGCCGTGCTCATTGAACATACCGGGGGAAAGTTCCCGTTATGGCTCACTCCTGAGCAGGCCGTCATCCTCCCGATTAGTGAAAAATACAATGATTATGCAAAAAAAGTTGTAGAATTCCTCAATAATAACGATATTCGCGCCTCAATTGACGACCGTAACGAAACTATAGGCAAGAAGATCAGGGAGAATGAACTTAAAAGAGTTCCATTCCTCCTCATTGTGGGTGAAAAAGAGATGGATGCCAACATGGTCTCTGTGAGGGTACAAGGAGAGGGAGACAAAGGACAGATGTCTGCAGCAGATTTTGCGTCAATGGTAGAAAACGAAATTAAAGAACAAATAAAGTATTAACTAAAATTTTTGGAGGAATAACTTATCGCTACACCTTTTAAACCTCGCCCCGGAGGATTTGTCAAGAAGACAAATAGCTCATCTTCAGTTAACAGAAGTATTGACAGGAGAAACATGTCAAACAGGAAAGTTGAGGATGGACCACGGATGAATTACAACATAACAGCCCTTAAGGTAAGGGTTGTGGGAGATAATGTTGAAAATCCGGGAGTATTCTCGACCACAGAGGCAATAAAGATGGCAGAGGCGATGGAGCTGGATCTTGTGGAGATATCTCCAAATGCCGATCCTCCTGTTTGTAAGATAATTGATTACCAAAAGTTTATCTACCAACAGAAGAAAAAAGCAAAGGAGATTAAAGCCAATGCCCAAAAGGTTGTCATCAAAGAGATCCGCTTTGGTCCCAATACCGATGAGCACGATTTTCAGTTTAAGCTGAAACATGCAAAGTCATTTTTGGAAGAGGGTTCCAAAGTAAAAGCTTATGTTTTTTTCAAAGGCCGTTCCATTCTGTTTGCCGCCCAGGGAGAAAAACTGCTTTTAAGGTTTGCCTACGAACTTGATGATTACGGCAAAGCAGAGCAGATGCCCAAGCTAGAAGGAAAAAGGATGATAATGATGTTATCACCTGCCAAGAAAAAATAGTTGAAGAGTAATAATCTTAATTAAAACCAGATAAACAATGCCAAAGATTAAGACCAACTCCGGTGCAAAAAAGCGTTTCCAGCTTACCGGATCAGGTAAAGTGAAGAGAAAACACGCCTACAAGAGTCACATTCTCACCAAGAAGACAATCAAGCAAAAGAGGAATCTAACCTATTCTGCTTTGGTTTCGACTGCGGATGAGAAACGTATCAAAGCTCTTTTGGTAGCTTAGTTCCAAATTATTATTAACCTGAATGTGCAGCAGGAAAAGTTTCTCAACAGGAGGAGAGCGCTGACATTCTTAAAACCAATTTAGTGTAGTATGCCAAGATCGGTAAACTCGGTGGCCTCAAGAGCCCGCCGTAAAAAAATTTTAAAACTGACACGGGGTAATTTTCTTGCTCGTGCCAATGTTTGGACGGTAGCAAAAAACACCTACGAAAAGGGTCTGACTTATGCCTACCGCGACCGTAAAAACAAAAAACGCGCATTCCGTGCATTGTGGATCCAGAGGATCAACGCTGCAGCAAGGCAACATGGTATGAACTACTCGCAGTTCATAGGTAAACTTGCAAAAAGCAATGTGGGACTTAACCGTAAGGTTCTTGCCGACCTGGCAATGAATAACCCGCAGGCATTTGAAGCGATTATCAACTCTGTAAAATAGACCAAATTGAAAATTCTCCGGATAAAAGGCAACAAATGGTTCAGGTTTGGTATCTGGGCTCTTTTGTATTTGCTTTGGGTGGTATGGTTTGGCAACTGGTGGTTCCTTTTGGGATTGGCGGTGGTTTTTGACATATTCATCACCCGTAAGGTTAAATGGGCCTTTTGGAAAAAACATTACAAACCCGGTGAGAAACGAAATTCGTGGCTGGAATGGCTGGATGCCATAATCTTTGCGTTGGTGGTATCTACCTTCATAAAGTCTTTCTTTTTTGAAGCATATATGATACCTACATCATCCATGGAGAGGACGCTTATGACAGGTGATTACCTGTTTGTCAGCAAACTTTCATACGGACCTAAGGTTTCCCAGACACCACTCTCGTTCCCTCTTGTGCATAATGTTTTACCTGTCACCGGAGGAGAGTCTTACCTTACCTGGATACAAAATCCCTACAGAAGGCTCAAAGGATTCTCCAAAGTGAATCGTGACGATATAGTAGTGTTTAATTTTCCACATGGTGATACTGTCCTAAAACAGATCCCCACTGAGGATTATTATACACATGCAAGGATTCACGGAAGGGAGCAGACTATCCGGATGTACGGGCCGGTAGTGGTAAGGCCTGATGATAAAAAGGACAATTACGTCAAACGATGTGTGGCAATTGCCGGAGATACTCTTAGTATAATCAACGGAAAGGTTCATGTTAACGGAGTTCCCCAAAAGGATTACCCCGGAATACAGAATACCTTTACCGTGATAACAAGCGGTGCCCCTGTCAATGCCAGGATAATGGAGAACATGGGACTAAATCCCGAGGAACTATACTTTGATGCTTCGTTGCCAGGGTATACTTCATTCCCGTTGAACGAAAAAGAATCCAATGAGATATCTGCATTGGGAAATGTTGTAGAGGTCAGGCAGAACATAGATGTCTATCCTCCCGATTTTCCCGATTTCAAGCTGATGCTTTTTCCGTTCACCGATTCCCTTTCGTACCGTTGGACCAGGGATAACTTTGGTCCCCTGTGGATTCCGGCTCAAGGCGCAACAGTTACCCTTACACTGGGAAACCTGCCTCTTTACAGACGAATAATTACAGCCTATGAAGGTAATGAATTGGAAGTCAAAGAGGGTGTTATCCATATTAACGGACAACCAGCAAACAGCTACACATTCAAGATGGATTACTACTTCATGCTAGGAGACAACCGGCACAACTCGCTCGATTCCCGCTATTGGGGTTTTGTTCCCGAGTCACATGTGGTTGGATCTCCGGCGGTGATATGGTTCTCAAAGAATCAGTACAAAGCTTTTCCTAGGAGCATCAGATGGAAAAGGATTTTTAAATTTGTGTAAATATTTTGGATTAAAAAAAAATATTCACGATATTTGCAACCCTTGAAAAAATATTAAATTCTACGATATAAAATGGCACGAGTTTGTCAAGTTACAGGAAAAAAGAGGATGATCGGGAACAATGTTTCTCACTCCAAGCGCAGGACCAAGCGTGAGTTTGCCCCAAACCTGCAAAACAAACGCATATGGTTTGCAGAGGAACAGAGGTTCATAAACCTTAAGGTTTCGGCCGCAGGGATGCGCACAATCAACAAAAAAGGTCTGAGCGCCGTATTGAAGGAGGCCAAGGCCAAAGGTTTAATTAACGTGATATAATACATAGAGCAATATGGCAAAGAAAGGTAACAGGGTTCAGGTTATACTGGAGTGCACCGAACAAAGGGAAAGCGGTGTTCCCGGAATTTCCAGGTATATTACTACCAAGAACAAGAAGAATACTACCCAGCGCCTGGAGCGTAAGAAATACAACCCATATCTCAAAAAGGTGACCCTACACCGTGAGATCAAGTAAGAAATATTAAAAATTGAGATAAAATGGCAAAGAAAGTAGTTGCTACCTTTGGTGGTACTAAAGGATCAGGAAAAAACAACGTTAAATGCATACGCATGGTACGTTCGGAACGTAGCGGTTCCTATGCTTTCAATGAGGAGATGGTTCCCGTTGATGGCGTAAAGGACTTCTTCGCTAAGAAGTAATCTGTAATAATAGATTTAAAAGGCTGGTACATTTAGTTGTACCGGCCTTTTTTTGCATAAAGGGCAACTCTCTTTTGGCGGAGTTTGGCATTATTTGTATCTTCGTAAGTTAATTTTATTCTTATGGCACTATTTGGATTATTTGGCTCAAAATCAAAGGAAGAGAAGAGGGCGTTGGAAGAGGGTCTTGAAAAGACCAAGAGCGGTATTTTTGACCGGCTGGCCAGGGCAGTAGCAGGGAAATCCAAGGTGGACGATTCTATTCTTGACAGTATAGAGGAGGCTCTTATAGCATCTGACATAGGGGTTGAGACCACTTTGAGGATTATTGAAAAACTGGAAGAGAGGGTTGCAAAGGATAAGTTCATGAATACTTCTGAACTCAACTCCATACTTAAAGGGGTTATTGAGCAGTTGCTGGATATCAGGGACAATGTCGGTGCAACTCCTGATGCTTTTGATTTTTCCAAAAAGCCTTATGTTGTTATGGTAGTCGGGGTAAACGGTGTCGGTAAAACAACCACCATTGGCAAACTTGCTGCCAGGCTCAGGGAGTCCGGGAAGAGTGTTGTGTTGGGGGCTGCTGATACCTTTAGGGCTGCAGCTGTCGAACAGCTTGTCATTTGGAGTGAAAGGGCAGGTGTTCCCATCATCAAGCAAAAGATGGGTGCCGATCCTGCATCTGTGGCATTCGATGCTGTTTCGAGTGCGAAATCGACCGGGGCCGATGTTGTGCTGATTGATACTGCCGGAAGATTGCATAACAAGGTAAACCTTATGAATGAATTGACAAAAATCCGCAATGTGATGGGGAAGGTGGTTCCAGGTGCTCCCCACGAAGTGTTGTTGGTACTGGATGGCTCAACGGGGCAGAATGCTTACCAGCAGGCAAAAGAATTTACAAAAGCAACGGAGGTGACTGCATTGGCGGTAACAAAGCTTGACGGTACAGCTAAGGGAGGGGTGGTGATAGGCATTTCGGACCAATTCGGTATTCCTGTCAAGTTCATCGGTGTGGGAGAGAAGATAGAAGATTTGCAGCTCTTCGACAAAAAGGAGTTTGTTGAGTCGCTGTTCGAATAGGCCAATTCAATGTATTAAACAAGAATCATAAGAGAAAAATTTTAAAACAACCCTACCAATGAAGATTTCGTACAACTGGTTAAAAAGATATTTGCAAACAGAAATTCCTGTATCACAGATAGAAGAGATTCTTACTTCAATAGGTCTCGAAGTGGAATCGGTTGAGACAACCGAACAAATCCCCGGAGGGCTGGCCGGTGTATTCACAGGGGAGGTTGTGGAGTGTGCCAAACATCCCGGAGCAGACAAACTCAGCCTGACAAAGGTTGATGTTGGCAGCGGGGAGCTTTTGAGCATAGTTTGTGGAGCTCCCAACGTTGCTGCCGGCCAAAAGGTGCTGGTCGCTACTGTGGGTACCGCTCTTACCTTTGCCGGTGGAGAGGTGTTAAAGATAAAAAGGTCAAAGATACGGGGAGAAGAGAGCATGGGGATGATTTGTGCTGAGGATGAGCTTGGTATAGGGACTTCGCATGATGGGATCATGGTGCTCGATCCGGATACTCCTGTTGGTATCAGTGCCAAGGAGTTCCTTAAACTGGACAGTGATACCGTTTTCGAGATAGGGCTGACCCCTAACCGCATAGATGCTGCTTCACACATAGGTGTTGCCAGGGACCTTAATGCTTACCTTAAGTTCAACGGGATAGGGTGTGAATTTGAAATACCCGGGGTAAATGAATTTGATAACATCCAAAAATCGGAAATAACTAAATCTGCTGACCTTGAGGTGACAGCTAAGGATGGTGCTCCAAAGTACTACGGCCTTACAATGGATAATGTGAATGTTGCCCCATCTCCGGAGTGGCTTCAAAACGCATTAAGGGCCATAGGTCTAAGGCCTATCAATAATGTAGTGGATGTGACCAATTTTGTATTGCACGAGACCGGGCATCCTTTGCATGCGTTTGATTATAATAAGATTGACGGAGGCAAGGTAGTGGTCAGAAGGGCATTTGAGGGAGAGAAATTTGTAACGCTGGACCAGGCAGAGCGGGTTCTGAGTGCAGAGGATCTTATGATTTGCAATGCAGCGAAACCAATGTGTATTGCAGGAGTTTTCGGTGGGGATGAGTCGGGGGTAACAGCTTCTACAACAAAGGTATTTATTGAGAGTGCCTTTTTTAATCCGGTTTCTGTCAGGAAGAGTTCAAAGCGTCACAACCTCAAGACCGACGCCTCGTTTCGTTTTGAAAGGGGAGCCGATCCCGATAACGTGGAATTTGCCTTGAAAAGAGCTGCAATATTATTATCCCTTCTTTCGGGAGCCAGGGTGTGCGGAGAGATTGTAAGGTTTGATGGCGATATCCCTTCCAAGGCTGTGGCAGAGTTGGATTTCTCCAGGATGGAGAGGTTGATTGGTAAGGAGATAGGGTTAGCAAACATAAAGAAATTATTGGAGCTTTTGGATTTTGATATCCTTTCAGTCAACGGGGAGGGAGCCAAGGTATCTGTTCCCCGCTACAGGGTAGATGTAACGCGTGAGTGCGATGTGGTGGAAGATATATTGAGGATTTACGGTTACAATAATATAGAGTTGCCGCAGAGGATGAGTGCTTCACTGACTCCCGGCTTCAAACCCGATCCAGAAAGAATCCGTACTTTGGCCGCCAATCTTTTAGTCGATAACGGGTTTTACGAGATGATGAACAACTCGCTTACAAAGAGTGATTATTATTCCAAACTAAAAACTTATCCCGAGGAGAGTCTGGTGAGGTTGCTCAACCCTTTGAGCTCCGATCTTAATGCCATGAGACAGACCTTGCTTCTTAACGGTTTGGAGGTGGTTGCCTATAATGTAAACAGGCAACATACCGAACTCAGGTTGTTTGAATTTGGGAATGTTTATTCCTTGGAACAGTCTATTGGTAGTTCTAATGATGCCCAGGAACCGGACAAACTGAAAGCCTACAAGGAGAGTTCCCGTTTATCCATGGTCGTGACAGGGCAGGGCTCCCCTTATTGGAGAGGGAAAAAGGCTCCGGGCAATTATTTCATGCTCAAAGGGTATGTTGAGGCATTGCTCAAAAGATTCGGTATTGACATCAATGATTTTGAATATGTAGCGGCGCCTGCCGATCTCTTTGAGGAGGGGCTTGCTTTAAAGACAAAAAGCGGCAAGGAGTTGGGATACTTTGGTACTGTCAGGAAGAGCCTTGCAAAACAGTTTGACATCAAGCAGGATGTTTATGCAGCTGAGCTTAGCTGGGACATGATCCTTACACAGGTCAAAAAGAAAAGGGTTCTCTACAGCGAACTGCCTAAATATCCCTCGGTTACAAGGGACTTGGCTTTGCTTGTAGACGAGGCAGTTACTTACTCACAATTACGCCAGGCCTCTTTTTCTGCCGAAAGGAAACTGCTCAAAAACGTGGTTTTGTTTGATGTTTACAGAGGTGACAAGATACCTGCAGGTAAAAAACAGTATGCCTTGAGCTTTACCCTTCAGGACTTGGGAAATACCCTTACCGATAAGGTTGTAGAGGAAGTTATGTCTAAATTGCTGGATACTTTTTCAAAGAATATCGGAGCATCATTGAGATAAAAATAATATGGGAGTAATCATGCAGGTTGTGGGAAGGTTCTTCTCTTTGGTGAAATTTTCCCATACCCTCTTTGCCATGCCTTTTGCTCTAATCGGTTTTGTACTGGCATTGACAACCACTGGAAACCCTTTTACACTAAGGCTGTTTTTGTTGGTACTGCTGGCAATGGTATCGGCCAGGAATGCAGCCATGGGGTTCAACCGTTACCTGGACAGGGATATAGATGCCCTTAATCCGAGGACCAGCAGCAGGGAGATACCTGCCGGGATCATATCTGCAAGGAGTGCTCTGGTTTTTGTAATTGCCAATTCCATCGTTTTTCTCCTGTCAGCATTCTTTATAAACCAACTTAGTTTTGTATTATCTTTCCCGGCTTTGGGGGTTTTACTGGGATACAGCTATATGAAGAGAGTCTCTGCACTCAGCCATTATGTGTTGGGGATAGCACTTGCGATTGCTCCTACGGGTGCTTATATTGCAGTGGCAGGCAGTTTTGACATGGCACCGGTTATACTCTCTTTCCTGGTTCTTTTTTGGGTAAGCGGGTTTGATATAATATACTCGCTTGCAGATGCAGGTTTTGACCGGGAGCACTCACTCCATTCGGTCCCGGGAACATTTGGTGTAAAAAATGCCCTGCGGATTTCATCGGCAGGGCATCTGATGGTGCTTCCCTTTTTGGCCTGGTTCTATTTATTGGTTAACAGTGTGGCTAATTTGCTGGGCTGGATCTATTTTTTCGGTGCTGTGGTTTTTTTGGTGTTGTTGCTGTGGCAACACCTGATTGTTTCGTCCAGGGACTTAAGCAGGGTAAATGCTGCATTCTTTACCGCGAACGGGGTTGCGTCTGTCTTGTTTGCACTGTTTACCATCGCCGACCTATTGTTCTGACCTGTAAACCGGATATCGGTTGGCATCAGCCTCTATTCCTTCCCTTACTTTATCCATGAAGAATTGCAATATGGCCCTTGGGTTTGATGCAAACTCTTTGTCTCCGGCTTTTTTCTTTTCGAATTCTGTCTTTAGCACTGGATCCTTCTCCATCATTTCACGTCCCTTTACCTCCATGTAGCTGAGGCTGATCCAAAATTCGGTGGGAGGGGCCACATATGAGTTGTAGAATCCCCAGTATACAAGGGATGTGGAGGATTTAGGTTCAAGCATGTGGGCAATCACCCTGATTTTGGGCTGGGCTGTATGGACAACAACATCGCCCTTGAAGCATTTGACGGATTCTGTTTGTTGGCTGTACCCTGTCTCCAGTGTAATGCGACCTTCGTATGGCCTGGGTGACCATTTGGGGTTATGGAAGCGGTATGTTACCAGCTCCATTATGGTGTCTTTTTCCAGCCGGGTATATTTGATTGAATGGATATCCAGGAGTTCTATGGTTTGGAGTTGCTCCCTGGGAATGATATAGGCCTTTGGTATGCTGACTTTATCCTCTTCTTTGTATGAGTGTACATAAGGCATGTTGTAAGTTACAGGGGCTGTGCGGTCGGAATATGTCCACAGGGCACCGCTCATGTCACTGGTTTGGGTCCTGGACCTCCATGCGAGGAAATCTACCATATGGAACTTTGTGGAGTCGTGTATATAATTTAGGGTGAGGGAATCCTTGCGCATATAGGTGCGAGCAGAGAACTCATCGGCTCTGGCTGCGCTTTCCTTGAGGGAGTGGTTGTTTTGCCCGACAATTTCCAGAGAGTGGAGCAGGATCTGGTATGCTGCCTGTACCCTCTCTTTGTAAGGTTTGTAAATATGGTTCTCCACCAACAGTCCTACACGGTTGTTTGCGTAGGCATATCCGTTGGAGTATTGGGGAGCAAAATTGGAGGGGAGCAAAACAGAGGCAGAGTCCCTGTAGCTGGTGTACTCAAGGTAAGGGAATATGGGATAGCCGGACTCCTCCATCTTTTTGTTGAGCTCTTTTTCGTATATGTTTTTGCTCCAATCTTGCATCGGGGGGGCAAGGTAACCGCACTGGTCCAGGCCGTATGTGCTCACATACTGGAAGTCCGCTCCATTGGTCACATGGATGTCTATGAAAAGCTCCGGCATCCATTGGTTGTATAGTTTTAGGAGTGCACGGGTCTCCGGGGCATCTGCCTTAATGAAGTCACGGTTCATGTTGTATCGTTGGGCTGTGAACCTGGAACCCACCTCCTGCGGGCCATTTTGGTTGATACGGTAGTGAGTCCCGAAATCTTCGTGGCCGTCGGGATTGATTATCGGGATAAACAGGAGTGAAACACTGTCCAGAATGCCTGGATATTTGTTGTAGATGGCTATGTCCCTGATGAGCATCAGCCCGGCATCTTTGCCATCGGGTTCCCCTGCATGTATGGCCGCCTCTGCAAGTATCACTGAGCGTCCATTTTTTCTGATTTTGACGGGATCTGTAAGACCATCCTTATCCAGTATAATAAGCGGGATCTCCCGCCCCTGGGGGGATGTTCCTGCAGAGGCGAAGTTAACTTTGCGGGAGTTTTGGGCCAGCAACCGGCAGTAATCTACGGTTTGGGCGTAACGGGGGGTCCTGTCAAAGTTGTTTTGTTCGTAATAGGTAAGGAACTTTTCCTGTGTGGCGGAATCTTGTCCGGTTCCTTCATAAACACCGGATCCTGTGCATGAGAGTATAGCCGATATAGCTATGAGGGATCCGGATATCAATTTGTTTATTCTCATTGGTTATAGTTTAAATTTGGTTACCAAAGATAACAAAAAACGCAAACCCTTATTGAATAAAAGTTTGCGTTTTTAAAAATGAACTTATTGTAAAGTTCTTGTTATAGTGCGGACTACCTTCCGTACTTCGCAAGGTCACCAAGCTCCTCTTCTATGCGGAGCAACTGGTTGTATTTGGCCATACGGTCCGAGCGGCTGAGTGAACCTGTTTTGATTTGACCGGAGTTGGTAGCAACAGCGATGTCGGCAATGGTTGAGTCTTCTGTTTCACCTGAGCGGTGGGAAGTAACCGAAGTGTACTTGTTCCTGTGTGCCATTTCAATTGCATCCAAGGTTTCGGTAAGTGTACCAATCTGGTTTACCTTGATGAGGATTGAATTTGCACAGCCGGTGTCAATTCCCTTTTTAAGAAACTGTACGTTGGTTACAAAAAGGTCGTCACCAACAAGTTGTATTTTTGAGCCAAGCTCTTCTGTGAGGAGTTTCCACCCATCCCAGTCTTGCTCATCCATACCGTCTTCGATGG
Source organism: Bacteroidia bacterium (assembly GCA_009929175.1). Taxonomy (GTDB): domain Bacteria; phylum Bacteroidota; class Bacteroidia; order Bacteroidales; family UBA932; genus Bact-08. The sequence continues at coordinate 28,536 of SABC01000004.1, forward strand.
AGTCGATAGGATATTTTGTTGCAAGTTCCTTAAGGAACTCAACCTGTGCTTTGGCATCCCGTTTGGCACCATTGGGTCCTTCGAATTTGGAGTAGTCGTAGATTCCCTCTTTGTAGAACTCACTAGCAGCACAGTCCAGTGCAATTGTAATGTCTTTACCTGGTTCGTATCCGGCTTTTTTGATCGCAGCAATTATTGAGTCCAATGCATCTTCGGTCCCTTTAAGGGCAGGGGCAAAGCCACCCTCGTCACCAACTGCGGTGCTGAGTCCCCTGTCATGGAAGATTTTCTTGAGGTTATGGAATACCTCAGCACCCATTCTAAGTGCCTCTTTGAAGCTTGGGGCTCCGACAGGACGGATCATGAATTCCTGGAAAGCTATGGGAGCGTCGGAATGGGAACCTCCGTTGATGATGTTCATCATTGGAACGGGAAGTGTTACCGCGTTTGTGCCACCAATATAACGGTAAAGAGGAATCTGCAGGTAATCGGCAGCAGCCCTTGCCACAGCCAAGGATACTCCCAACAGTGCATTTGCACCTAATTTTGATTTTGTAGGAGTTCCGTCAAGTTCGAGCAAAAACTTATCTATCTGTGGTTGGTTAAGGGCACTCATTCCCATTATGGCTGGTGCAATAACCTCGTTTACATTTTTCACTGCTTGCAGAACACCTTTGCCCATGTAGCGTGATTTGTCACCATCCCTGAGTTCAAGGGCTTCGTTAACGCCGGTTGATGCTCCTGATGGAACAGCGGCTCTTCCGAAAGCACCCGAAAGGAGTTGCACGTCTACTTCGATTGTTGGATTCCCGCGTGAATCAAGGATCTCACGGGCGTGTACATTACAAATTTCCATAATTGATTGATGTTAGATGTTAATTGATTTTATTACTTGTATCCTGTTACTTCTAGTCTTTGAGCATGTATTCCACAGTGCTTACAACCCTGATGGTTTTTATATGGGGAGTGTTGGCATCCCTGTCCGAGATTGTGAACTGGCCCTGGCTGGCCCTTTTTATTTTACCCAGCTTGCTGTCGGAATCCTTTGCAAACTTTTGGGCAGAAGCCCTTGCGTTTTTGGTGGCTTCTTCTATCATTGCAGGTTTTATGTCGTTGAGAAGGGTATAAAAATATTGTGTCTGGTACTGGTAGTCACCCGCCAGCAAAGCCACCCCGTGAGCAAGCAGTTCGGATTGGCCGGAGGCTATTTCCCTTACGAGGTCCACCTTTTGTGATGTGACCGTGATAATGCTTGTTATATTATATCTGTAGGGTGAAGGCTGGCTTTGGTACCTTTCGGCATTCATGTCAATGATAGAAGGTGCAGAAATGCTGATCTCCTCCTCTTCCAGTCCTTTGGACTTCAAATATGAAATTATTTTTTCGTTTTTGGTGTTTATCTCTTTGTAGAGCATTGTAAGGTCGTTTCCTATCTCTTTGTATACAACAGGCCATACAACCTTATTGGCAGGAACCTCCAGCTCTGCAAGCCCTTTTACGTTAACAACCCTGTCGTATGACTTGAAGGATGTTACGGCACTTTTAATGAAAACTCCCAGGAATATCAGCCCCAACATAATGAATATACCGGGGAACAACGATTTTTCAGAAACTTTACTTCCCATAATTTTGTTTAAATTTGTAAGCTATTCTTGTACTACGGTGCAAATTTAGCAAAGCTTTTTTAATTTTATGTAACCCGATAATAGCAAAATTCAAGCCATGAAACAAAAAATCAATCTACTATCATACCTTGTATTGGTCATGATGTTGACTCTTACTGGTTATGCACAAGATAACACATCGTTACGGATTGTAAGAGGTAAAACAGACACTGTGTTTGCAAGAAGCCATTTTGTCATAGGAGTTGCTGAGCCAGGATCAAATGTATATATCAATGATATACTGGTTAAACAATATTCCACCGGCTCATTTGGAACTGAGCTTATGCTCCAGCATGGAGATAACCCTGTTGTAGTCAGGGTAGTATCCGGAGCAAAAGAGGTCAGCGATAACTTCTCGGTTTTTTACAAACAGGCTCCTGCTCCCCAACCAGTGAAAACTACCCACTTCAATTCACCGGTTGTGGTTACGAAAAAAGGGGCTTACCTCAATTCCAGTTCGGGAGCCGACCGGCTTGGCGGGAATAAAATGAACTTCCTTGCAGAGGGCATAGCCCTTGAATTATTGGGAGTGGAGGGAAACCTATACAAAGTGAGGCTTTCAGAAAACAGAACAGCATTTATTCCCAGGCAGTTTGCAGATGTTGCCCCTTTTGGACAGATGCCGGCCACTTCAATTTCAAGTTCATGGAGTGTTACCAACGCCGGTAATGCCGACAGGATCAGGATAGCCTTGGAAAACCGTCAACCCTACCTTGTTTACCGCTCGGTTGATCCAAACCAGCTTGTCGTAGAATTGCATGGCACATTCAATAATTCCAACTGGATTACTCAGTACAGGAATCTGAACTCAATCGAACATGTACACCTCAACCAGATTGGCTCCGACGTACTCCAGGTTGTAGTGAGCCTAAAAGACAAGTACAGTTGGGGATATAGTGTGGATTATGTGGGAAACAGTTTGGAAATCATAGTTAAACACACACCAAAGGTGCTCTACGAACGTTCCAGGAATCCATTGGCAGGACTTGTAATCGGACTGGATGCCGGCCATGGCGGCCCTGCCAACGGTGCTGTGAGTCCGTCAGGAATCAAGGAAAAGGATCTGAATCTGGACATGGTGCTGGCCCTAAAGGAGATGATTGAGAAAAAAGGAGGAAAGGTCGTTTTGAGCCGGAGCGAAGATATAGATGTTCCGATGCAGCAAAGAGGTGAGATTTTTCGCAATGGAAAGGTGGACCTTATGGTTTCCGTCCACTGCAATGCCGGAGGTAACCCCCTTAGGCCAATGGGAACAAGTACCTATTACAGGCACATAGAGTACAGACCGTTGGCCAAAACCATACTAAACAGGATAATGGATCTGGAGGTAGGGGAGTTTGGATTGGTAGGCAACTTCAACTTCTCAATGAACGCTCCCACCGATTTCCCTACAGTTTTGGTAGAGACTTTGTTTATGAGCTCGCTCCCGGACGAGGAGCTCCTGGCTTCGCCCAAATTCAGGAGGGAGATGATGGAAAAGGTTCTCTTTGGGTTGGAAGAGTATATCTCTGAAGTGAGGAAATCTTTGTAATAGATGGAGTTCCGTCTATCATCCAATTACAGGCCAACCGGTGATCAGCCCGAAGCAATTGAGCTGCTCTCCCGTTATATGGAGCAAGGTGTAGAAGCTGCAACACTGCTTGGTGTAACCGGCTCAGGCAAGACATTTACAATGGCTAACGTGATTGAAAAGTTGCAAAGGCCTGCCCTGATACTCAGCCATAACAAGACCCTTGCAGCACAGCTTTACGGCGAATTCCGCTCTTTTTTCCCGGACAATGCTGTCGAATATTTTGTGTCATATTACGACTATTATCAACCGGAGGCCTATTTGCCGGTTACCGATACATATATTGAAAAGGATCTGAGTATAAACGATGAGATTGAAAAACTAAGGTTATCGGCATCTAGCGCTTTGCTCTCAGGAAGGCGGGACGTGATTGTGATTTCCAGTGTCTCTTGTTTGTACGGGATCGGGAATCCTGAAGATTTTCATTCCAATACCATAAAACTTTCGAAGGGAGCAAAAATTTCCCGCAGTAAATTGCTGTATGCTTTGGTGGACAGCCTATACTCAAGAAACGAAAATGAATTCAAAAGGGGAGTATTCCGGGTAAAAGGCGATACGGTGGATATTTACCCTGCTTACTCCGATACAGCAGTCAGGGTTCTATTTTTCGGAGATGAAATTGAGGCAATTTCATTGTTTGACCCGGTATCGGGCAATTTTTCCGGGGAGATGGATGAGGTTGCCATCTATCCTGCAAATATTTTCGTGACCACCAAAGAGAGGATGAAGAGTGCCATTTACCGTATCCAGGACGATCTTACTTCCCAAGTGTCATATTACAAAGAGATAGGAAAGCACCTCGAGGCAAAACGTCTAAAGCAGCGTGTGGAGTATGATTTGGAAATGATCAAGGAGATAGGATATTGCCCTGGAATAGAGAATTATTCACGATATTTTGATGGGAGGGAGCCAGGTATGAGACCATTTTGCCTGATTGATTATTTTCCTGATGATTTCATTACCTTTATTGATGAAAGCCACGTGACCATACCTCAGGTAAGGGCAATGTACGGAGGTGACCGCTCCCGCAAGGAGACACTTATAAATTACGGTTTCCGGCTTCCTGCAGCCGCCGATAACCGTCCTCTCAAATTTGACGAGTTTGAATCGGTCCTGGGACAAAGGATATATGTGAGTGCTACCCCAGCCGAATATGAACTGGCTGCTTCGGAAGGGCTTATAGTGGAACAGGTGGTGAGGCCTACCGGGCTTTTAGATCCTCCGATTGAGGTCCGTCCAACCAAGGGCCAGATTGACGACCTATTGGAGGAGATCCGTTCCAGGACTGTGAAGGATGAGAGGATTTTAGTCACAACCCTTACAAAAAGGATGGCGGAAGAGTTGGATAAATATCTATCTGCCATAGATATAAGGTGCCGTTACATCCACTCCGATGTGGATACCCTGGAAAGGGTTGAGATCTTGGAAGATTTCCAGGAGGGGAGGTTTGATGTGCTGATAGGGGTCAATTTGTTGAGGGAGGGACTGGACTTGCCGCAGGTATCATTGGTTGCCATACTGGATGCCAACAAAGAGGGTTTTCTGCGAAGCGAAAGGTCTCTTACACAAACAGCAGGAAGGGCTGCCCGTAACGTGGACGGAAGGGTGATAATGTATGCAGATACAATCACCGGCTCCATGCAGAGGACTATTGACGAAACCGAGAGAAGAAGGAAGAAACAGGAGGAGTACAATACCAGGCACAACATTATTCCCCGCCAGATTGTTAAACAGGTGAGGAACGTACTTGGGAGGGTTAAGGAATATGGCGTACCCGAACTTGAACAAAATCCACTGCTGATGGACCCGGTGATGGCAAAATTCAATCCCGGCCAGGTAGAGGAGGCCATAAAGGCGGCGAAACTGCAGATGGAAAGCGCCGCTGCCGATCTCGATTTTTTGAGGGCAGCAAAGTTCCGAGATGAGATGAATGCATTGAAAAAACTTGCCAGTAAAATCAAATGATAAACCAAGCAAAACCATTTTCTCCAAAAATGGAGAGGATAATGGAAGCCTCTCCCATCAGGGAGCAAGAGGAGGTGGGGCTCTCTCTGGAGATTGCCAAAAAAGAGCTTTCGTTGCAAACCAGGAGTGATGGCTCTCCTTTCATAAACCATGTGATTGCTGTTTCCGAAATTCTGGTTTTGGAGGTGGGGCTGATGATGCCTGCCGTAGCTGCTTTTTTCCTGCACGAAGCTTCCAGGATTAACAGGGAGATTTTGGAGAAAAACAGGAAAAACTTTTCGGAAGAGGTAGTTACAATGGCAACCGGACTGAACAAGATATCGGAAATCAAACCGAAGGATACCGGTTTGCAGGCCGAGAACTACCGCAAGTTGATTGTAAGTTATTCGACAGATCCAAGGGTTACCCTTATTAAGTTGGCAGACAGGCTGGAAGTTATGAGAAACCTGGAGTTTTTCACGAAACCTGGACAATTGAAAAAGGCTACTGAGACACAACTTTTGTACGCCCCGCTGGCTCACCAGCTTGGGTTGTACAACATAAAGAGCGAAATGGAGGACTTGTCGTTCCGGTATACCGACCCCGAAAATTACAGGTTGATAGCCAATAAGCTTAAGGCAGGGGAGCAGGAGCGCAAAAGGTTGACTGACCTCTTCATAAGGCCAATAGAGATGGACCTTAAAAAGGCACATGTAAAATACCAGCTAAAGAGCCGGACAAAGACTGCCTATTCCATATACCGCAAGATGCAAAAACAGCAGATACCGTTTGAAGCTGTTGCGGACCTCTTTGCAATCAGGATTATTGTTGATTCCCAGCCGGATAGAGAGAAAGAGCTGTGCTGGAAGGTCTACTCCATTGTGACCAGTAACTATACTCCCGATACCAAGAGGTTGCGGGACTGGATTACCGTGCCTAAGGAGAATGGATACGAATCTTTACATACAACGGTGGATACCAAGGACGGCCATACTGTTGAGGTCCAGATCAGGAGTGTGAGGATGGATGATATTGCCGAGAATGGTTATGCTGCCCACTGGGCATACAAAGGGGTGAAAAGCGAACAGGGACTCTCTGCATGGCTCGGAGGTGTGAAGGAGCTACTCGAAAAGGGTGATGTTTCCAAGGCGCACAAGGAGGTGGAGCTCTCTTTGGGAGAGATATTTGTTTTCACACCAAACGGAGATCTCAGGAGGTTGCCTGCCGGGGCTTCGGTTTTGGATTTTGCCTTTGACATCCATACAAACCTGGGGCAAAAGTGTACGGGCGCTAAGATAAACGGCAAAACTGCATCTATTCGTGAGACACTCAAGACCGGCGATGTTGTAGAGGTGATGAGTACCCGTTCACAAAAACCAACAATGGACTGGCTCAACTATGTGGTTACATCCAAGGCAAGGGCAAAAATTAAGCAGAAGATCAAGGAAGAGGAGGTCAAAAGGGCGCAGGAGGGACGGGAAATCCTGGAGAGGAGGGTTAATAACTGGAAGTATGTTTTTAACGACGACTTGGTGACCTATCTGCTTAAGTGCTACAAATTCAAAATGTCAAGTGAACTTTACTCTGCAATTGCTAGGGAACAGATAGATTTGCCGGCAATCAAGGGTTTGCTTGCCGACAGGGAGAGTGCTGCCGGCCCGGAATCCAGGGAAAGTGCCGGTATTGTAGTTCCTAAACCAGTAAAACTTATCCAGACAGGTGATTCCGATTATCTGATAATTGACGAGAAAGTTAATAATGTAGGTTTCCGTTTGGCCAAATGCTGCAATCCAATATTGGGTGACGATGTGTTTGGATTTGTGACAATAAGGGAGGGTATCAAAATTCACAGGATGGGTTGTCCCAATGCAGCAAGGCTCATAGAAAACTATCCATACAGGATACAAAAGGTCAAATGGAAAGAGAATGTGCAGGGCAACCACTTCCAGGCTTCAATCAAAATCAGTGGTTACGGGGAAGCTGCCGGAGCACAGCAAATAATGGAGATAATCAATTCCCTCGGAATTTCGTTAAGGAATTTTTCAATTTCCGAAACCAAAGGTAAACTGGAGGCCAAAATGCAAGTGGCGGTATCCAATAACCAGCAGTTGGATAAATTGATGTTCAATCTACGAAAACTCAAAGGGGTAAAATCTGTAAACAGGATTGCAAATGTCTGAAAACATAGTTATTAAAGGAGCAAGGCTCAATAATCTGAAAAATCTGGACATTGAGATTCCACGAGATAAGATGGTGGTGATCACGGGGATTTCGGGTTCGGGTAAGTCGACACTTGCTTTTGATACCATATTTGCCGAAGGTCAGAGGAGGTTTGTGGAGAGCCTTTCATCTTTTGCACGTCAGTTCCTGGGCAGGATGACAAAACCGGACGCCGATGAAATTTCGGGAATTCCTCCTGCAATAGCCATTGAGCAAAAGGTAAATACACGCAACCCACGTTCTACTGTTGGTTCTACTACTGAGATATATGAGTATTTGCGGTTGCTCTATGCAAGGATAGGCAAAACAATTTCACCGGTTTCGGGAGAGGAGGTAAGAAAGGATTCGGTTGCAGATATAATCGGTTATGCCCTCTCTTCTCCGGCAGAATCGGTAATTTTTATCTTGGCTCCAATCTCCTGGGATAAAGAAGATAAACGTACCGAGACACTGCTGGCACTCAGGGAAGATGGTTTTTCGCGTTTATGGTATGATGGTAAGATTGAAAAGATTGATGATTTCATGTCGGGTGGAACCTTTACGGATTTACCTCTCTATCTTTTGGTTGACAGGGTTGTCAATAATCATGATGAGGAGAACGAATCGCGATTGTACGACTCCGTAGGAACTGCTTTTGCAGTGGGCAGGGGCAGTGGAGCACAGAGGGAGTCTGTCACGGTTGTCATCAACAATGTCAATGGTTACACGACAAAAAGTTTTTCTGCCCTTTTTGAAAGGGACGGGATAATTTTTGAGGAGCCTGCAGAATACTTGTTCAGTTACAACAACCCTTTGGGTGCGTGTCCAAGTTGCTCGGGATATGGTAAGGTGATAGGCATTGACGAGACCCTTGTGATACCAAACCCTAACCTTTCGGTTTATGAAGAGGCAGTTGCATGCTGGAAAGGTGAAGTAATGAACCATTATTACAACGAACTTATATCCTCATCCCATAAATTTGGGTTTCCAATACACAAACCATACAAGGATCTTAACCAAGAACAAAAAAGGGTCCTATGGAAAGGCAATGAGTTTTTCACGGGTATAGACGGTTTCTTCAAGTGGGTGGAGGAGAATAAATTCAAAATCCAGTACCGCTATATGCTGAGCCGCTACTCGGGAAAGACAACTTGTCCCGAATGTGAGGGGAAACGCTTGAGAAAGGAGGCTTTGTACGTAAAGGTCAATGGCAAGGATATAGCTGAGTTGATGGATATGAGTATAGAAAACCTTTACAGGTTTTTCATGGATTTTGCTCCAGATGGCCACCAAGAGAGGGTTGCCGGACGCATCCTCAAAGAGATCCGTACCCGGTTATCATTGTTAGTCGATGTAGGTCTCCCATACCTGACCCTCAACCGACCCTCCAGGACACTGAGCGGAGGTGAAAGTCAAAGGATAAACCTTGTAAGTTCAATAGGGAGTAGTCTTGTCGGTTCGCTTTATATACTGGACGAACCCAGCATAGGACTCCACCCGAGGGATACAGCCCGCCTGATTGCTGTTTTGAAACAGCTGAGGGACCTTGGTAATACTGTTTTAATAGTGGAACACGACGAGGAGATCATGAGGGCAGCCGACATGATCATAGATATAGGACCATTGGCCGGAAGCTATGGCGGAGAGGTTGTCTTTTCGGGGACTCCGGACGAGATGTACTCCCGGGAAAATGCGGGCAGAAGCCTGACCATCGATTACCTGAAAGGGAGCAAAACAATACCTCTGCCCGCTTACCGTCGGGAGTGCTCCGGGTTTATTGAGGTCAGAGGTGCGTCCGAAAACAATCTCAAGGATATTAATGTGAAGTTTCCTTTAAAAGTATTTACTGCAGTTACCGGGGTAAGCGGCTCTGGGAAATCTACCTTGGTTAGGGAAATACTGTATCCTGCCATAAACCGTATGATCAATCAGTTTGGAGAAAAACCAGGACTCCACAAAGAGTTGTCTGGCGATTTTTCCAAGATAACCTCTGTTGAGTATGTGGACCAAAATCCGATAGGAAAATCCACAAGGTCCAATCCTGCAACCTATCTAAAGATATACGACGAAATCCGGAGGCTCTTCTCGGAGCAACCATATGCCAAGGCAAACAAATATGGTCACTCCCATTTCTCATTCAATATTGACGGGGGGAGGTGTCCTGAGTGCGAAGGGGAGGGGGTAATCAAGATAGAGATGCAGTTTATGGCCGATGTTAAAATGGTTTGTGAATCCTGCGGAGGCAAAAGGTTCAAACCCGATATCCTGGAGGTACGGTACAAAGGAAAGAATATCAACGATGTGCTCAATATGAGAGTAGACGAAGCAATCGAATTTTTCTCTGCCCAAAAAGAGGCTGCTGCAAAGAGGATTGCAGATAAATTACAACCTTTGAAGGCTGTAGGGCTCTCATATGTGCAACTTGGACAAAGCAGCAGCACCCTTTCGGGGGGCGAGAGCCAGAGGGTAAAGCTCGCTTATTTCCTGGCAAAGGAGAGTAGTAACGACTCTATACTCTTTATCTTTGACGAACCTACGACCGGTCTCCATTTCCATGATATCAATAAGCTTATGGACTCCCTGAATGCCTTGATTTCAAAAGGACATACAGTGATTGTTGTGGAACACAACATGGATGTTGTCAAATGTGCTGACTGGGTAGTGGACCTGGGGCCTGAGGGTGGTGAAAAAGGGGGTGAGCTTTTGTTTGCCGGCAGACCGGAGGATTTATTGCGGACTGAAGAAAGTTACACAGCCAAAGCCTTGGCTCCCTATTTTGCAAAATCTTCTATCAGATGATAGATGAGCTTTATCCTGTTGATGAATACGGGATAATTTATAAAATAGTGTTCATCGGTTGGTTTGTATGTGTGCATATGGATGCCCGATGTAAACATGATAGAAGGAATCCCTTTTTGAGAGAGGTTGAACTGGTCCGATGTCTTAAAGAAAATTTCATAAAAAGCATTGCTTCCGTAAAACGTGTGGTCTATGTCCATTCCAAGGTTGTAGAAACCATTGTTTATGTTTAGCTTCCTTTTAATGTCACTCCTGATTCTTTTGTCTGCTACGTACAGGATATAGTTTTCGTTATTCCCGGGAGGGGCGAAGGTGCAACCCAACTGGTCCAGGTTGATATTCATTATTATATCCGAAACAGGGACTTTAAGGTGTTTTGCAAAATATTCCGAACCAGCAAGGCTGCTCTCTTTGGCATCGAAAAGGGCAAAAACAATATTAATCCTGGGCCCCTCCCTTTGCTGCCTCATGTTTGAAAACCACTCTGCAATGGTAAGGAGTGCAGTTACGCCTGAGGCATTGTCATCGGCACCGTTGTAGATTCGACCGCCAAGTATCCCTAAGTGGTCATAATGGGCAGATATTATAATGTATTTTGGCGAGTAGTAGATGGAGGGAAGTACCCCAACTACGTTTCGCCCTATGGTTTCTCCTCCCTGCACGGGAAAGCTTTGGGTGAAGGTGCTGCTGTAAAAAGGAATCATCCCAAGGGAAGAGAGTTTGTCCCTCAGGAAAGAAGAGACTATCATATTGCCAGGCGTGCCGGTAAGACGCCCCTTGGTCAGGTCATCCGAAACAAAGGAGAGGGTGCTCTTGATTTTTTGTGTATCGGGGATGGCGACGTATCGTGCATTTTGACCGTCGCTTATGTTTGCCCTTGCAGGGGCTGCAGACATCAATAAAACAATCGCGGCGCAAATCGGTAAAAACATCTATATTTTTTTATATTTGCCAAAAATAGTGGTTTTCGTAACAATAATGAAAAAGAAAAAAAGTTTTTTAAAATACATAAAAATCCTCTTAATATACATACCACTTGCTTTCGTACTGGTATCTATCTTTTGGATTACACTACACAAGTGGGTCCCTGTATATGTTACTCCTCTGATGGTCAAGCGTTCTGTCGAATTTGCCGGAGATGATTCCTTTAAAACCAAAAAGAAATGGGTCTCTTTGGATGAAATCTCCAAATCCATGGTTATGGCAGTTATCGCTTCGGAAGATAACCGTTTTGACCAACATAACGGTTTTGACTGGATTGAGATTGACAAAGCATTAGAGGCGGGCAAAAAGGGCAAACGGCTCAGAGGAGCCAGCACCATTACTCAGCAGACAGCAAAGAATGTATTTCTCCTCCCTTCCCGATCCTGGATCCGCAAGGGACTGGAGGCATGGTTCACCTTGGGGGTGGAGCTTATTTGGGGAAAGGAGAGGATTATGGAAGTTTACCTTAATGTTGCCGAAATGGGAAAAGGTGTTTATGGAGCCGAAGCTGCAGCAAGGCATCATTTTGGCAAGAGTGCCAAAAGGCTGACAGCCCATGAAAGTGCCCTGATTGCGGCTACCCTGCCCAATCCTTTAAAAAGAAGTGCTTCCAGGCCTGGTCCTTACGTGCAGTCCAGGGCTGTACAGATATTGGCCCTCATGTACAAAGTACCCCGCCCGGATTGGCTGGATAAATTAAAGTAGATTAATAATTTAAGGAATATGTTTTTTATTGCTAAAGGTAAAAGGTTTTTGACCCTTATGCTGCTCATTTTTGTGTGGAGTGCGTTGGTTGGTCAGTATGATAAGGAGCAGTTTTTTTTAAGGGGGAGACAAGCCCTGATAGATGGCAAATATGCTCAGGCCATAGAGCACTTCAACCTTTTGGCAAGGATTGACACAACTCTCCACGAGGCCTTTTTTTTCCGGGGTATAGCAAAGTATAACCTTGGGGATTTTTACGGAGCACAAACAGATTTTGACCGGACAATCTCCCTGAACCCCCTATATACCTTGGCATACCACTACAGGGCAATCACCCACAGCAGGATTGGTAAATACGATCTGGCCCTCAAAGACCTTGAGGAGGCGGTGGATTTGCGTCCTGGTTATACAGGCCTGTACTTCAGCCGGGGGGTAACCTATTTTTTATCGCAGCAGTTCGAATTGGCTGTGGAGGATTTTACCAGGTTTTTGCGCAGGGAGCCCAAAGAGGCTGATGCATACCTGAACCGTGGTGCCAGCTATCTCTTCCTGGGTGACACCCTAAAGGCAATAGATGATTACAATACAGCAATTTCCCTCAACCGTACAGAGCCGGAAGGATACGTCCGACGTTCCAGGATATATATAATGCAGGAGAAGTACGATTTGGCAATCGATGACTTGAACAATGCAATCAAGCTTGATTCTACCAACACTTTTGCAATTTTCAACAGGGCTTTGGTACGTTATGACCAAAAAGAGATAAACGGAGCACTTGAGGATCTGGAAACAGTGCTTAAGCTTGATCCGGGAAATGCCCTTACTTTGTACAACAGGGCTTTGATCCGCTCCCAGATAGGTGACTACAACAATGCTATAGATGATTACGACAGGGTTATCTCCATCAATCCCAACAATGTGCTTGCTTACTACAACCGGGCTGCTGTCTTTATCCAGCTTGGCAGGTACAGGGATGCCATGGATGATTATTCCCAGGCCATCAACCTCTATCCGGATTTTGCAAACGCATATCTCAACAGATCATATGTAAAAAACCAGCTGGGACAATTCAACTCTGCAAGGGCCGACTACCAGACAGCACAAGAGAAGGTGAGGGAATACCGTACCCGTAAATCGGATTCGACTGACTTTTCTTTGCTCTCGGATACAACCCGCAAGTTCGACAATCTGCTGGCTCTGGATGCTGATTTTGCCAAAAGGGACTTTAACAACGAGTTGTTACAATACAGAGATGTTGATATTAGGCTCAAACCTCTATACAAGTTCAGACCTGCAATGGAGCAGTCTCAATACCTTGCTCTTGACAAAAGGTTCCGGGATTCCTCAATAGACAATTTTGTAAGTGAATTTGACTTTCCCGTTGAGTTGAGTTCAGCCGGTTACAGTTTGCCGGCAGAGGTTGCACGAGTATATCTCAAAAGTGCCGACTCTTTACTGCATCACGGTAAGGATGCAAAAACCCTGTTTTCCAAGGCCATCCTGGAGACCGGCAACAAACAGTTCAACACAGCACTGGAGTGCTACAACCAGGCCATCTCCATCGAACCTGACCAGACATTCTTTTACATAAACAGAGGAGCTCTCCAATCCGAAATGATTGATTTCATCTCGTCAATTGAGAGCAATGTGCAGGTACTTACCCTGGACAACACTGGAGCAACCAGGGCAAAAGTCAGGGATAACCAGACCCAAAATTACGACTACACAGCTGCTATACACGACATGAAACGTGCTGCAGGCCTTTCTCCCGGGATTCCATTCATTTTCTACAACCTGGGTAACCTGTACTGTCTATCTAATGACCTGCCTGAGGCGATTGTGCAATATTCTAAGGCCATTGAGTTGCACCCAAACCTTGCTGAGGCCTATTACAACAGGGGTTTGGTGCACATTTACCTTAGGGATAGTGAAAAGGGATGCCTGGATATGAGTAAGGCCGGGGAGTTGGGAATAGAAGATGCCTACAGTGTCATAAAGAAGTACTGTATAAAAGAGAATGATTAGGGTAAATAAACCCTGCTATTTCCTGAGCCTGGAAGTTGACCTTACCATGGCTTCGTCCCTGGCAATGTATCTGAGTGCTGTAAATACAAGTATTGCAGAAACAACCGGGAAAACAGCACTGATTGTAAATGCGCTTCCCTCTGGCCTGGATATGAACATCCAAAGGATGAAGCCTTGTAATCCCAATAATATCAATGAATTAAGTGTGCACATGCGAATCTGTACCATCCTGTGTCTATAGAGGAAAATTGTAAAAAAGGAGATCAGGAAGGTGACGACGATCATGATCATCAGGGTTATTATGTCGGTGTACTTCACACTCTCGTTCACGGAGAAAGCCATTCTTGAAAACAACATTGAAAATTGCAGCCCGGATGCTGCCAGCAAGAAGAGAGTCTGTATTCTTTGTATCATATATGGATTGATTTTTGCACAAAAGTATAAAACAAATGGCTATTTTTGTAATTTAAAGGCAGATTATATGAATGCAATAGCATCTTCTGAATTAATAATAAACAGTGACGGTTCGGTTTTCCACCTGCATATGACACCATCCCAATTGGCTGACAGGGTTGTTCTGGTGGGGGATCCTGGAAGGGTAGCGCTCGTCTCCTCTTTTTTTGAATCCATAGAGTGTCAAAATGCCTCGAGGGAATTTGTCTCTGCGACAGGATCCTTCAAAGGCAAAAGGATAACAGTGCTCTCGACAGGGATAGGTACCGACAATATTGACATTGTTCTCAACGAACTGGATGCCCTGGCCAATATTGATTTTGAAACCCGTACTCCTCGCAGCGAACATAAGAGGTTAAGAATACTAAGGATAGGGACCTCGGGCGCAATCCAGCCGGATATACCACTGGGCTCTTTTGTCCTCTCCCATATTTCCGTGGGTTGTGACGGGTTGCTGAATTGGTATGCCGGTCGTGAAAAGGTCACAATAAAAGAGATGGAGGTTTCTTTTATGAAACACACAGGCTGGTTGCCTCAGTTGCCATGGCCCTATTTTGCCTCGGCAAGTCCGGGACTGATCGATAATTTCAAGGATTTCACAATACCAGGCGTGACCATTTCGGCATCGGGGTTCTATGCTCCCCAGGGAAGGGTTTTGAGACTTCCGCTCTCTATGCCGGACATGATGGAAAAGTTTGAGTCCTTTAAATACGGGGATTACAGGATAACCAATTTTGAGATGGAGGGGTCTGCTATTGCAGGACTTTCTGCCCATCTGGGTCATGACGCTGCTACTGTTTGCTGCATCATTGCAAACCGGCACTTGCACGAAAGCCAACCTGATTACAAACCGTTTGTCAAAAGATTGATAGAACTATCACTAGAAAGGATATGAGACCGGACTCAGAGCTATTATCACTGATTTACCTGATGGAAGATCCCGATCCAGTGATTCGTGATGCTGTGAGGGAAAGGCTGGTTGAGAGAGGGGAAGATGCTGTGGAACAGATTGAAAGATTTGTTCTGCCTCAAATGGAGGAGGAGCGAAAGGAGAAGTATTTTCTTTTGCTTGATGAGATCAGGGCTGATATTGCAATTGATCAACTATCTCTTCTGTTGAAAGACCCCCAGCCAAAGCTGGATAAAGCACTCTACCTGATTACCCGGGTTGCAGACACCTCTGCAGTGGAGATCATCTATTTCAGTACCCTGGAGAACCTTATGGATGAGATATCGCTCGAAATATCTGAGGATAAAACACCGGTGGAAAACATCGGGATTTTCAATTTCCTGTTTTTCAAAAGATTTGGTTTCAGGCATACCGACACCAAAATGCAAAGGCCCGAGGCTGCTTTGCTGGACAGGGTATTGCTTTCCAGGGGAGGCAATCCTGTCACAGTTACCCTTGCTTTTTTCCTGCTTGCCGGGTTGACAGGTCTGCCCGTGTATCCGTTATGTTTTCCCGGAGGTTTTGTTCCCGTCTACCTGGACCAACAGGGGAACATTCTTTTTTATTTGAACATTTTCAAGCAAGGGACAATTTTTGCCGAAGATACCCTAAGGCAGTTTTTTGAAGAGATAGGCATGACATATAATCCCGAAAATCTCAGGATAGAAGAGGAGAGGGCGTTATTGTCAATATATGCCGAACTTCTCTCGTTTGTGTATAAAAACAACGGTGACGAAGTTGTGGGGCGCAGGATTGACAGGGTCATAGAGCTCTTGGGAGGGAGGAGGTATTTGTAAAAAAAAACCTCTATAATCCCGGAAGATCACAGAGGTCAGAAGTTAAGTAATAGGTTAAGTAATGACTAACAGTAGACAAATATAATAATATTTTTTAATTATTGAATACAAATATCTTTATTGCAAAAACTTTATGGAAAAAGCAAACGGGGAAAAAGGGCCTTACCGGAGGCAGCTCCCTGATTGCCGGAATTTCTGTTGCCGTGAGTATAATGGTGATGTTCCTTTCCATTGTGATTTCGGATGGGTTTAAAAAAGAGATAAAAGACAAGGCTTCGGGGTTTTCCGGAGAGATACTCCTGCACAGCCCGGGAGTGGACATCACAACATCAATCTACCCGGTCAGTGCAACACCTTCCTTCCTGGACTCCCTTAAGTCTATGGGCAGTGTAAAGGCTGTCCAGCCTTATGTCTACCGCTCTGCAATTATAAAAAAGGAGGATGCAATACAGGGTGTGTTGATCAAGGGAGTAGATTCCACTTTTGACTGGAGCTTTTTTGGTGGTGCTTTGCACGAGGGGCGTTTGCCTTGTATTACAACTAATGAAGGGGAGCCGGAGATCCTGATGTCAAAAAGATTGTCTGAGATGCTGGGTTTTGCTGTAGGGGATGGGATTCTTGTATATTTTGTTGATAATTCGGTAAAGGTTAGGAGGTTTTTGCTTACTGGTATCTACAACGCCCAATTGGAGGATATAGACAAGACGCTGCTTTTGACTGATGCCGGTTCATTGCAAAAAGTGAATGGTTGGAGCAAGGACGATGTGTCGGGTTTGGAAATCCGGTTGTGGAACGGGAACGAAATAAGGAAAAGTGCTCTCGAAATCGAACGGTTGACACTGAACGCCCCACAGGACGAATCCTATTTTGTAACAAGTGTGGATGAATTGTTCCCGCATCTTTTTGATTGGCTCAAACTTTTGGATTTTAATGTGTTGATTATAATGCTACTGATGATATCAGTAGCCGGGTTCAATATGGTTTCGGGACTTTTGATCCTTTTGTTTGAAAAGATTTCTATGATCGGTCTTTTAAAGGCTCTTGGAATGAGAGATACATCTATACACAAGATATTCCTAACCAGGGCTTTCTACCTTGTAATTTCGGGAATGGCAGTTGGAAACCTTCTGGGGTTTGTGCTTGCATATATTCAATTCCAATTCAAAACCATACCGTTGGATCCGGTTAATTACTTTGTGGCTTATGTTCCGGTATACTTTAACTGGACAAAGCTTATCCTGCTAAACGTGATATCAGTTTTGATGATTACACTTTTGTTGATGATTCCATCCTTTTTCATCTCCAGGGTAAGCCCCGAAAAAACCCTCAGGGTAAAGTAAAACTACTTTTTTACCAGCATTTTGTAGTTTTCGTAACGGTTGAGTATTTCGTCCACGAAATTGATTGTTTCGGTACCTTTGAATTTACCGTGGCGCAGCAACTCCTCAGGGAGTTCTCCATGGATGCTCATATATGGAATAACCTGTTTAAGGCTGTCCCATTCGAACCTGTTGATTTTTTTATAGTCGGCAGCCCTGCGGATATCCTCGACCCTTCCCTCTCCGGCGTTATAGGCGGCAAGGATGAACTTTACCCGGTTTACCGAGTCAATCTCATGTGAATTATAAAGGGAGGTAAGCCTTTTTATAAAAAGTGTTCCAGCTTTGATGTTCTGTTCGGGATCGTATAGGTCTACTATATCGAACTTCTTTGCAGTAGAGGGTAAAACCTGCATAAGCCCATGGGCATCCCTGCCCGATTTTGCACTTATGCGGAATTTGCTCTCCTGGTAAATGAGGGATGCAAGCAGTCTCCAGTCCCATCCAATAGAACGGGCATATTGTTTGATTATCTGATCATAGGGAGAGAGTACAGATACAGGACCGTTTGTGAAAGTATTGCGTCGGTACATCCTGTAATATTTGTTTTGCATATTCCGGAATTCCCTTGTATGGCTATAGTAGCCAAACCAGTAATTCATACTTTGGAGCATGTTGTAATTCTCTTTTTTCACAACCCATACATGTTCCTTGTCATTCAGATAGAGGCTGGATATTACTTTGTCGGCGTATTGGTCTGGAATGGAGTCTCCGGCAGCGTCTACGACAAGAATATCAGTTGTTCCGTCCATCAGGCTTTTCCAATGGTCCTTTTCTTGAGATGGTGCAATCTTGATGTTGCATTTTTGATGTTTGGCAAAGCGGTTAAGGAGGTCAAAGTGGAATCCCACGGGGTGTCCCTGGCTGAGATAAATGCCTCCGTTAATATTTACCATTGCACTTAACTCTTTTCCTTCGAGGAAAAAGTCGATCTTCTCACCGTTGTGACCCTCATCCGAAGAGGAGAGGACAGGATGGATCAGGATAAAGGAAAGGGCTAAGATTGTTTTGATGATTGGCCTCATAGGCTATTGTTATTTTACGTAAAATGGCCAGTGAATCCCGATTTTAAGGGCTGTCTGTGGCCTGATGTAATGGTGTGCCGAGAAATAATCGCCGTCCGGCCAACCTTGGGCTGCATTTAGGTATTTGACAAAAATGCTTGCTCTTTTCCATTGCAAGTTTACAAAAGCATCAATATATGGATAGTTGCCTATCTGCCTGTCGTTTTGATTGTGGAAAAGTCCAAGAGCCGGGCTGTATGCCGGTGCGAACCATGGTGTGTTAAAGCTGACATCAGCCCCAAGTTGTGCAGTAAGGACGTTTTTTACCAACTCAAACTGCATGTAGTATTTGAGGTTGGCACTTATCTCGGGAAGCGGAATGACCTCCTTGTTGGAGCTCATCTGAAAAAGTACCCTGTTGTCCAGGTGAAGAAAACCAAATTTGAAGTTTTTCTGTATATAGGCCGACATTATGGTCACAATGTCCGGGTGTTGGGCTGCCAGGCCCTGGATTCCGTAGTATACAGGATTGTTGATTATTGCATATCCTGCAAAAATTGAGAGTTTGTACTTTGGAATTTCCAGGCTCCCTTCGAGCTTAGTTTCGGTTATGTTGCTGAATTCATTATCCCACATGTAGTGGTTTGAATAATAGTTGTTGCCGAGCCAACCGGGTGTTCGGTTGTCGATCCTGACAGCAGCAGTCAGATGGATTCCGTCCTCCACCGGATAGAGGGAAAACCTTATCCTGCCGTCAGCAGAGAGATTACCGGAGTAATAGCCCGAAAGGTCGTAACGGGCATTTGCATCCCACTCCATATAGTTGCGGAATCTCCCCAGTGCCCCAAAATAGAGGAAAATATTGTTGTGGCTTTGCTGAGACCTTCCTTGGGTATAAAACTCAGGCCTGAAGTTGTAGATTGTCATCAGTTGATGGCCTATTCCTCCGTCAAGTTTTGAGATCACTGCATCTTTTGCCCACGGCTGTATACGAATAAAGGCTTTGTTTTCCAGAGAGCTTACCCTCAAAGAGTCAAAAGTAGAGGTGGGAGAAAACAGGAACATGTTGTTATACAAAGCTCTGCCTGCCGAATCTGTCTGATCTATGTTGTCGGTGTATTTTTTTGTATAGGTTGAGTACTCGAAACTATGTCCAAAATAGGTCATGGTTCCCTCCCCGTATGCCAATGTGTCGTTCTTTGACCATCTCACAGGAATCCCGTAAGAGTGGGTTAGAAACAGAGTGTTCCTCTTAAGGTTATTGTCGGCCTCTTTCAATCGGTATTCAAGGTCCTTAGAGTCTTCTGTAGTTGTGTCTATCACCATTTTGTCGTCCAGGACCCCACCGTTCTCTTCCCTCTTTATACCCTGGAAAATGTAACCTCCATGCAGGATATACCTTTTTCCAAGATAGTTTGCCGTCATGGTTACTGTACGGTTGTCAGTTGCCTCCCTGGGCAGAAGGCCTGCTGCACCGAATCTTTTATAGGTGAAGTTAAGGTTGAAGGATGGGGAGAGGTTTTGGGTGTGCATTATCTTAAGGTTGCTCTCTTCCTTATCTCTGTTTGCAAACAGGGTTCCCCAAAAAGCCATCTCGGTGTATGGTGTCTTTGTGTTGTAAAACGGAACACTTTCCTTTGTGTTGCTATATACAAGGTATGGTTCAAATGGTTCGAAAAGGTCCAGTCTCTCCCTTTTAAAGTAGTTGTGAGTCTGGGCTGCCGAACCTGAAATCCCGAGGTATGTAGCTCCAACATCATTTTTCATGAAAGGATATACCTGGAAATTTTCATTGAAAGTGGTGTCCGGATTGAGCATACGGATATTGTTGAAGCGGCTGTCATGGCTCCATGTTATCAACCTCTTGTATTTAAGAGAATCTGGAATTATATAGGTGTTTAGGATACGAGGCTCTGACCATCTTAGTGTGTCTCTTGCCCCCTTGGCACTATCCCTTTTTTCCTTTTTCTGTTGTTTTTCCACGAATTTCTTCTCTTTTGCAATTGCCCGAAGCTCTTTGGCAGAGAGTGCCGAGGAGTCAATCAAGAGCTTTTGTAATGAGTCATTGACCTGCAGCAAAGTATCTTTTTGCGGGATAGTCTCCGATATGATATTGTAATTTGCAGATAATATGCTTGGTATGTATAAGAGCATCACGATTGTAAAAACCGTAATGCTCCTTTTGTGTTTAACTATTTCCTGCATACTACTGCACATAACAAGCTGCAAACTTACAAAAAATATTCCAAACTGTTACCCGTATTTGTAATATGCAGATTGTCAGACATTAAATTCCTGCAACCCGTTTCTTGTATTCATCGATGCAAGCATCAAGGCGTTGGTGTGCGGTTGTATCTCCGGGAACGTTGTGGGACGGATGGATGTAGAGTTTGACACCTCTGTCGGCCAGTATCTCGGCAACGGTTGTAACTGTCATCCATACCAGGGTTATGAATGCCATTGTTGAAACCGGACCTACTTTGTCATAATGATTCTTGAGGGGCACGCTTGCGTCAACCAGTGGCGCACACGAATCCACGACTATATCTGCCAGTTCAAACAAAGTCTTGCCGCATGAGTGGCGGCTTTTTTTGTCGACAGATTCCGAAGCAGACCCGAATACAATTACCTTCATCCCTGCCTCTTTGGCTTTTAGTGCGACATCAATGTTCACGTTGTTGATGCCTGTGTGCGAAAAGATCCACATGGTGTCTTCGCTGCTAAAGTTATAGGATTTCATGATTGCCTCTCCGTAGCCCTCAGCCCTTTCGAGGAAAAGGAACTGGTGGATTCCCATCTCTCCGGTAATGCGGGTAAAAAAGGTAAGTGGCAGCTCCACTATAGGATGGAAACCAACAAAACCCCCTATCCTGGGGTACATCTCCTCAACCGGTATTGTTGCATGGCCACATCCAAAGGTGTGTACCCATCTGCCCTTTTCTATTGAATCAGCCATTACTGCAGCTGCTTTCTTTATGTTTTCCAGCTGACTCTCTTCAATTTTTGACATCACCTCACGGGCGTTTTTTAACCATTCTAATGCTAACATATTATTTTGTTTTTTTAAAAGATAAACTCAAAGAGTAAAGTATGATTATTGCAATTGTACAACCTATTACAATGTAGTGGAAATTGACAAGAGATACCATTCCGACCAAAAGGTTGAGCAGAGTGTTTCCTGTAAGTGCAATTACTAGGGCAATGCTGAATGCGGTTCCCGACATCTCCTTGTATTTCTCTCCAACCTCACCCAGTATGACCGGAAATGTAGATGCAAAACCCAGTCCAAGCATGAATGTTCCAGGGATAATCAATACGGGGTTTCCGGAATAGGTGAGTATAATCATTCCGGAAGCAGAGATGATCATACTTACAAGCAACGTAATATACCTTGAAACAAACCTTAACAAAAATCCCAACACCACACGTCCGGTTCCTACTCCCAGTATGATTGCAGTAAGGCCGTACATGGCCATATTCCTTTCTACTCCGGAAATACCTTCCAGATAGGCAGGTATCCAGTTGTTGCTGATACCTTCAAGACCGCTTTGGAAGAAGAGTACAAAACTGAGTACAATCAAAAAAGGCTCTTTGAGGAGGGAAGCCATCTTTGATATTGGTATTCCCTGTTTGAACTTGGCCTCCGGGAATTGTACCAAAAGGTAAAATATGACCGGCAATAAAACCAAAGCTCCTGCCGATGAAACAATTGTGACATAGGTAGTGCTTTTTGAAAGGGTTGCAAAAAGCAACGGGATAGCAATTGCCCCTACTGTATAGAATAATCCCAGTATACTCAGGTTGGAGGCTCTGGATTTATCGTCGGAGATATCCGAAACCAAAGCGTTGGTAAGTCCGTTAAGTGTGCCTCCCCCAAATCCTATCAGGAAAATTGCAAAACGGGCCATTTGGGCTGTATTGCAAAATGCCAGTAATTCCAACCCTGCCATGGTAACCAGACTAGCTGTTATTATCAGGATTTTATATCCGAACCTGTCGATAACCGGTCCAAATATCAACGACCCTATCAATATCCCCAATGGCAGCAATCCGGCAAGTGTGGAGGCAGATGTGGTGTCGAGCCCAAACTTTTCAATCAATGATGGAAGTACTGCTCCCATTATGACAAATGATACTCCAAAGAATATCATTCCTGTGAACCCGGCTGCCAAGGTAGCCCCCTTGTTTCGGTAAAATTCCATATTTAATTTTGTTTTAGAGAGTTGGCATATCCAATGGCAGCTATTGCCCCTGCGCCATACAGGCCGGCTGTATCGGGAAGGGAGGTTGCTGCAAAGCGACACTCTTTAATTGCAATGGGTTGAGCCCATCTGGAGGCTTCTTGGTAAATCTTGTCAATAAATTTGGTGGCAGGACCGAACACTCCTCCTCCAAATATCAACATTTGGGGATTGAACAGGCTTACAAAATTTGCCGCTGCCATTCCCCAGAACCTGATTGCCTTTTCCAATACCATAACGGCAACCGGATCGTTTTGCTCATAGGCATCGAATACATCCCTTGTAGAGGATTCCTGGTTCAGTAAGGAAGTATGTATTGTTGACAGTTCCCGGGCTCTGGCAGCAATACCGTTTCCCGAGGCTTCACTTTCGAAACAGCCGCAACTATCCCATTTGTTTTGGTATGGATATTCAAGCGCCATCCAACCGGTGGCCCCGACAATGTCCGAAGCACCATGAAGAACCCTTCCGTCAATCAGTATACCCGCTCCAATGCCGGTTCCGACCGCAATGAAAATGGCGTTTTCACACCCTTTGGCAACCCCTCTGCTCACCTCTCCCAAAATATAGCAAGTACGGTCGCTCTCTATCATGATGTTTGCTTTGGGATATTTAGAGCAGAGAAAATCTCTAAGGGGAAACATATCCCAGCCTTTTATATTTGGAGCCCAAACTTTACCACTCTTGGAATAGGCAATGCCAGGAACACATATTCCCAGGCTTATCTTTTGAGAATCTGTGATGTTGTAGGGCAGGAGCAGTGAGTTGCAAACGTCTGTGATAAGTGTTGCCACCCCCGTACCTTCACGATTATCCAGGTACCTGGTCTCACTGGCCAATAATGAGTTGCCTTCTCCAAAAACTGCACCCGAAATCTTGGTGCCCCCCAAATCTATTCCAATATAAACCATGTCAAATCATTGTTATGCCGTTTATTTGCAGCTTGATCAACGTCTCTTCGTGTCCCTGCCGATCGACATAGGCAAGAGCCTCCTGAATTAGTGAAACTTTGAATCCAGCATCGGACAGGTCCGATACAGTTGCATTGATGCAATACTCTGTGGCAATCCCGCTTACAATAACCTCTTGGACACCTTTGTCCCGTAGGAATTCTTCAAGGGTCTTACCAGCACGATCCTTAGCTTCGAAACCTGAGTATTGTTCCTGTTTAGGGTCTTCTCCCTTGGCAAGAGTGTTGGCATCACATGGTCTGTTGCAATGGTCAGTCACTTGTGTGAAATAGGATTGGTGTATTTGCTGGCCCCTGGTCCCTTTAACACAGTGGGCCGGCCAGATGCCTCCGTTTTCAATGAATGAGCAATGGTTGGCAGGGTGGGAGTCGGTTATGTAAAACACCTGTTGTCCAGGATTGCTGTTTATGAATCGGATGCTCTCCCTGACAGCATTTTGCGAGTTGTGGCAGGCCATCGAGCCATCGATAAAATCGTACAGCATGTCTACCACAATATGTGCCTTGTTATTCATGGTCGTTCAAATCTTTAATCTCTTTGAGCAGCGAATTTATCAAATTGTTTTTTAAATCGTACAGGCTGTCCGAAATATCCACCTTGTAATAGTGGGGGTTGATGATCCTTGTTTGGGTAGGATTCATGGATGCGAGGTTGGACAGGTAATATTTCCTTCTCTCCTTGACCGGCTTGGGTGAAAGTGTTGTTATCCCTTTTTCTATGACCGGTTTTTGCAGTATTTTGCAGGTATAACTCCCGGCATTGAATCGGGTGGTTTTGGTGTCGTCAAATTCGTCCCTCAGGGTGATGGATTCTCCCTTTTCAATTGCAGAGGCCAATTGGTCGCCACGCAGACAAGTTACATCGGCTTTGAAAACCCCGTTAAGGGATATCCTGTATGTTACCTGGAATCCCGGGTTGATTGCCTTGCTTTTGTCCTCGGACCTTTTTAGTACGGGATTTCCATCGATCTCTACCAGCTTGTATACGTTTCCAAAACATGGGTTGTGTTTGCTGGTGGCTATGGCATCACCGACTCCGTAAGCATCTATGAGGGCTCCCTGTCTCTCGAGTTCGGTGATTATATACTCATCCAGGGAGTTGGTTGCAAATATCTTGCACTTGTGAAATCCAGCTTTGTCAAGCTCTTCCCTGCATGCAACGGAAAGGTAGGTAAGATCCCCGCTGTCCAGTCGTATACCGTAACTTTCAGGATAATTGTCGTCTACACCATTTTGGGAATAGGCTTTTATTGCGTTTTTTATCCCGCACCTAAGGGTGTCGTATGTGTCTACCAACAGGATCAAGGGTTCTCCCCAGTGGCTTTTTATGTAAGAGTCAAAAGCTTCGAGTTCCCCGGCTATTGTACATCCAAATGCATTGATATAGCTGTGTGCCATGGTGCCGAAAATCGGGACTCCGAATTTGTCCCCGGTGATTATATTGGATGTGTTGAGGCAACCTCCGATATATGCAGCCTTGGCACCGTAAGCTGCTGCCCAAGGGCCGTGTGCCCTCCTGGAGCCAAATTCGCTTACAGGTTTGTGGGTGGCCCTTGATACACGGGAAGCCTTTGTGGCAATTGCCATTTGATGGTTCATAATGGATAACAACGGGGTTTCCAACACTTGGGCTTCAATAAGAGGAGCCTCCACTGTTATGACAGGCTGGGAAGGAAAAGCAATTTCTCCCTCCTCCATTGCGTACACATTCCCGGTAAACTTCATTTTTGAAAGGTAGTTGCGGTAATCTTTGTGGTTATCACCCGGAAGGAATTTTTCGAAAAACCCTTCGCTGGCAGTTCCCAGACCGTTGATCATCTCCAGGGCCTCTTCTATACCGCTTACCACAGCCCAATTGTTTTTATCCGGAGCACTGCGGAAAAACAGATTGAATACAGCGCGCTTTTGTTCAAAACCTTTGTCAAAAAAGGTTTTCCCCATTGTATACTGGTATTTGTCAGAACAATAGGATATATTAAAAAATTCAAACATTGCAATTTTGGGATTTTGTCAAACAAAGTTAAAAAAAAACTAATCCTCGGGCTCTGCCAAAAGTTCACCTGCAATAAGATCCTGTAAAAAATGGAGGAGTATTACAATATAGAGGGAGCCGGTGAAGTAATAAACAAGTGCCAGGAAAAAACCGGCAACAGAAGGTTTTATAACCTCTTTGCCTTGGTATATGTGACCTGCTGCAAACAATAGTGTAGACGCCAATATCAGTATTGCCGGGTGAAGCCTTCCGAACACCAATGGAATTGCAAAAAAAAGATATCCCCTGTAAAGGAACTCCTCTGTAAATCCTGCTGTAAACGAAAGAAAAAACCATGCTCTCTTTTCTTTTTTTGAGACCGGTAATATATACTTTAAACGGGAGGGAACGGATGCAGCGTGGTGTTCCCTGATTTTGCTGCTTATCCGGAAAGAAATTATGCTGTACAGGCTGTACAGCATATAGATTGTTGATGCAAAAAGGGATATTTTGAAAATAACGGGGCTGATATTGTTGATTTGTGCAGAGGGTAACCTAAAGCCAATTCCGTAAGGGGTTACCCCTGTGACCAACATTAACGACGAAAGGAAAAAAACGGGAATCCAGCTCCATAGTATGGATTTTTTGTACCAGCGAACCTTGTTGTAATTGCCGGTGTAAAGACCTTTAAGTACTGATTTTCCCTGCCTGTAACCGGTAACAGGATATATTACTGCCATCAGGATAATTGCAAGGAAAAAAACAATTATATGTGTTGTTGTCGAAATTGCGGACATCAATTTATTTTCACGAAAGTACAAAAAAAAGACCGAGGGCACTCTTTGTTCACCAATCAACCTCATTTTTTGCCCCCGGTCTGTCGAAAATTCTCTTCGCTATACAATATATAAGCAAAAAGTGTACCAGTCAGGACATTCCTAGTTGATAAGGAAAAAAACGACTGAACCTGAGACATATCCAATTAGAGCCAATAATGAGATGTTCTTAAAGTACCATCCGAAATTGATTTTTTCCAGTCCCATTACTACAACACCGGCTGCTGAGCCGATAATTAGAAGCGAGCCTCCGGTGCCTGCACAATAGGCAAGCAAATGCCAAAAGTTCCCATCCATGACAAACTCCGCCCCCAAAGAAGCCCCTACAGGGAACATACCCATCGCAACTGCTACCAGGGGAACGTTGTCCACAATTGAGGAGAGGACACCTATTGCAAGCGCCATCAGGTTGCTGTTGCCAAGTTTTTCCTGCATTATCCCGCCGGCGTATCCAAGAACACCTGATGCCTGCAGGGACATCACAGAGAGGAGTATTCCCAAGAAAAAAAGAATGGTGGCAGTATCGATTTTTTTAATTAGTTTGGTAACCCTGTTTTTCGCCGATTCGCTGATTTTGAGTCTGCTGTACATAATCTCTGTATAAATCCACATCACTCCGAGTGCTGTCAAAACTCCGGCAAAGGGGGGTAGGGATGTGACATATTTGAACACCGGTACAGATAAGAGCGAAGCTACACCCATTACCAGAATTATCTTCCTCTCTTTCCTGCTGATCGCAAACTCTTTTTCGTGTGTTTTTTGTGCAGCCGGAGCTGTCACAGGTTGCTCTTTTATGAGTCTCATAGCAAAAAGCAGAGGTAAAGCCATCGATATAAAGCTTGGGAGAAGCAGGGATTTTATCAAAGGCCAGGAAGAGAGTGTCCCTTTGATCCATAACATTATGGTTGTTACGTCTCCTATCGGGGACCATGCTCCTCCGCTGTTTGCCGATATGATGATCATTCCGGCAAATACCCACCTCTCCTTATAATTTGCAACCAGTTTCCGTACCAGGGTAACCATCACAATGGATGTCGTGAGGTTGTCGAGTACTGCTGACATGAAAAATGTGATTACTGTTATAATTAACAATAATTTACGTTTGCTTCCAGGTTTGATTTTATCGGTCAGGATGTCAAAACCGTGGTGGGAGTCTATAAGCTCCACTATTGTCATTGCTCCTATAAGAAAGAAAAGGGTTGAGGATATGTCACCCATATACTCGATTAGCAGAAAGTCGGTTATAAACCTTCTCCAAACCTCTGGTTGTGACAGGGTGGAGAGGGCAGGGTCAAGGACCAGGAACTCCTGGAATACCTTGGGATGGGCAACCGCAGCTGTTTGAGGTTCAAGGAGTATCAATAAGCTCCACATGATTCCGGACATGATAAGGGCAATTGCAGCCTTATCTACACGTAAACGATGTTCCATGGCTATGCAGACATAGCCAAGGACAAAGATGATAAACATAGCATTCATCTTTTTTCGGGATAATTAATGTAAAAATTTACTTACTGTCTAAGTGTGGCGGGAAGCGCTGGAACACCAATGTATTCTCCGCCGGCCCCAAGGTACTTCTCTTTTTTGACATAATCAATGTCAATTTTGTCCAACAGTGGTTCGACTGCTACCTGGTGCAGTTGCAACCCTATGTCCCAGGGGTTATATCCAAGTAAAATGCCGGTGAGCTCTTCGTAGGTCAGTACCGGAATTCCAAAACCATCAGATCCATACACTTTGCCCTCCATTTCGGAGATTACATACTGCCATCTGTCCAGAAAAAATGTACATCCCGGGCAATTTGCTATGATAAGGTCTGGTT
This sequence comes from Bacteroidia bacterium, assembly GCA_009929175.1. Taxonomy (GTDB): domain Bacteria; phylum Bacteroidota; class Bacteroidia; order Bacteroidales; family UBA932; genus Bact-08. The sequence continues at coordinate 56,849 of SABC01000004.1, forward strand.
GGAAGGGTCTCATTGATTCAAATTTTATCTTAGAGTTAGCTATGGAGTACCCTCTGTTGCTTTTGAGAAGGTATTGACGGAATCCGAAACCACAGCAATGCCTTCTTTCGGGGTAATCCACCTGTGTACCTCCGAATTGGTCCGTGAGGCCGGCCAGCACATAGGGATATTCTGCGCCTCCGATACCATGTTCGGGGAATATCTTGGCATAGTGGCAACCTATGTGGTCCACAACCTTGAGTGGTTCTCCGGTTTGTTTGTTAACCAGACGGTATTTTAGCTTTCGGGACAACTCTTCGCGGAATTTGAAAATCAGATCGCTTGTATGTACTATGTTTTGAGGTAATTCAAAGCTTTTGCCTGTCGCATTGAAAAGATGTTTCCTTGCTTGTTCGAGTGTATGAGGGAACTGGTGCCAGGTTTCCAGAACCTCGGCATAAATTCCAAATGATGTAACACATGAACAGGCGAAATTTTTGTATCCCGCTTCGTTCATAAGTGCAAACTGGCGGGCAACCACAGTCATAGTGGTCTCCAAAGGGATTATCCCTGAGTGATATGCTATTCCGGTACATGTGGTTTGTGCGGGATCATCGTATATATCCTTGCCCAGCACATCCCTGAGTATTTTGATGAGCAAATCCTCTGCAGCCGGAAAGACATTCTGGCGAATACAACTACGGGCAAGGTAATAATTGTCCCCGGCTATGGTTTTTTGATATTTTTCCCATTCCCGGTTATGTACCGGTTTGACCGATGATTTGTTCATTTCATATTGGATTTATTGCTCTTCGATTTTTCGGAATCTCTCCAAGGCTCCGGTCTCCCGGAATATGGCATTCAAATCGTCCATCGACTCTTGTGGTATGTTCCGGAGTGCCCCAGCGCGGTTTTGCTTATAACTGCAACCAAGCCGCTCCAGGATACTGAACCGGTTTTCCATAACCCAATCCCAAACTGGCCCCTGCTCGGGGAAGTCGGTGGTGTTTAGGGCGTCAAAATAGACACAGTAGCCATGTTCAAGCATGTGTTTCCCTATGGTTTTTACCAATTCTTTTTGTTTGAGCCCCTCTTTACTCTGCGCAAAGAGACCGCTTTCAATGGATAGGGCCCTTAAAGCCTGGATTATATAGCATGGAGTGTTCCCCCTTGGGCAACGTGTTTTGCATGAAAGGCACTCCCCGCATCTCCATATTTGGTCTGAGCTTAGCAATTCCCTCAAGGTTTCTTCATCTGCGTTTTGGACAGTATCTACTATTTCCCTTGGATCGTAGTCGGAGACAGCAGCGGCAGGGCATACAGCAGTGCAGGTGCCACAATTGATACATCCTGTCATACCTTCTTGATAACGAGTATCTTCCTTTAGTTTGTCGAGTAGGTTATCCATGCCCAAATTTAGTAAAAGATTTTACTAATATTGATATAAATGTTAAACAGGTAATCTTTTATTGATATAATTAATAATCCTGGCAAAGTTCTCTTTTACGGAGGGAGATTCCATCACTGCCTTAAGCTTGCCGTAATCACACTCTTCGCAGATTGTTTCGTCCAGGGGCAGTTGGGCAAGAAGTTCCACGTTGAATCTTTTTGCAAGAGCATCACCGCCTCCTTTGCCAAAGAGGTAGTACTTATCGCCGGGATGGTTTTTTGGGGTGAACCATGACATGTTCTCAATAACTCCTAGGACAGGAACTCCTACGTTATTATCTGTATATAATGAGATTGCTTTTTGGACATCACTTGTAGAGAGCATCTGAGGGGTTGTGACAACTATTACACCTCCAATTTTGTACTCTTGCAAAAGGGAAATATGTATGTCACCTGTCCCGGGAGGGGTGTCGATTATAAGGTAGTCAAGGTTTTCCCACTCTGTCTGGTCAATCATCTGCTTCATTCCGCTTGCAGCAAGCGGTCCTCTCCAGATAGCTGCTTTGGCTGGGTCAATAAACAGGCCGATGGACATGAGTTTGATTCCCAGCCTGATAATTGGTTCTATCTTGGTATTTCCTGCCTCTTCAATAACTGCAGGTTGGCAATGCTGGATGTCAAAGAGCATTGGAATGGAAGGCCCGTAAATGTCGGCATCAAGTAATCCGGTGGAAAATCCCTGCAATGAGAGAGAGGCAGCGAGTGTAGCTGCAACAGTGGATTTTCCCACACCACCTTTACCGGAGGCTACGATTATTATGTTCTTTACTCCGGCCAGCTCTTTTTTTACAAATTCTTTTTCGCAACTCATAATTTTGGTTTATTGATTGTTTTGCATATTGATTGTTCGAATAATGGATTCTATTGTTTTATGGTTATCCTCAATGATTACCATACCCACTTTGTTAATTTCCAGCACATTCCTTATCTTTTCGCCGAATTCAAGCGAAACGACAATACCTACATTAAGTGATAACAGCAGCTTTACTACTGCCGGACCGGCCTTTTCGGGCATATTCCTCAAGTTATTCTCAAGGAAAGATAAATCCCCGGTTTTCGTGTCGTAGACCGCAAAGTATGGAGAGCGTGCAAAATGGTTGTCGCATACACCTCCTGGATGGTTTTCGGTAGATGATATTGCAAAAATCATGTAGACTTGTTTTTGAATTTTAAATACTATCGGAGTAAGACCTTATCTCGAGGGATCCGCATAACGAACAATGTGGGCTCTCACTATGGAGAAAGTTGTTAAACAGGGAACTGCATCGGATACACTTATACCAGTCGCTATCAAAGTAAACCTTTCCTCCTTCGAAAACAATCCCTATTCCCGTTACAAATGCCTCGGCCACCTTTTTTCTTGCAATCGAATAAATCCTTGTGAGGGTAGGACGCGAAACGCCCATTTTGAGAGCAGCCTCTTCTTGGCTAAGTGAGAGAAAGTCACATAACCTTATGGATTCATACTCTTCCAGGTTTATAATCACCAATTGCTCAGCAGAGTCGGCTCCTGTAGGATGAAATCCTTTTACTGGTGGAGGGTTTTCTATTTTTCTGAGATTTTTAGGACGGGCCATAAAAAAACATTTGCCCACAAAGATAATGAACAAATGTTTATAATTGTTGGAATGAAGGATTATTTTGCAAAAAAGTATGCTGCTTTTCTCATCTCTTCGTGAGTTGCAAATGGTTTCGGGGGGTTAAGGAATTTCTCCAGGAACTTGTGAACGGTGAACCTTATCTCACTTGCCTCCCTTGTATCTATCCTGTCAAACCCGTGGCCTCCGGCTGCATCCTGGAAAATCCGGTATTCAAAAACCTTGTCATGTTTTTTCAAGGAGTCAATCATTGCAATCACCTCCTCAACATAGACGTCGTTGTCGTTGGTGTTGGTATAGATCATCAATGGCTTTTCCAAAAGTGCAGCATATGTGGAGGGAGACCTTCTCTTGTACTCTTGAGTATTCTCTTCGATGGTTTGCCCTATGTGGTAGGCCGGTGTAAAATAAGCAGTGTAGGAAGCATCGTGGGACTCCAGCCGGTTGGCCAGGTCGCTTACGGGAACTCCTGCAAAGGCTACGTTGTATTTTTGGGGATATCTCAGGATGTTCATCAGGGAGATCATACCTCCGTGGCTCCAACCAACAATACCCACCCTTGTTTCGTCAACTATAGCATAGTTCTCTACCATATAATCCCTGCTGGCCAGGACATCTTCGTTCTCAAGTCCACCGTAGTCTATGTTTTCGTAAGTGCTCTTCCCGTATCCGGTGCTGCCACGGTATTCGGCTGAGACAACTATGTATTCCTGGGCAATCAGTTCCCTTACAATATGGGCGTAATAGGTGGAGAAGTCGGCATGGATACCGCTGTGCGGTAAAACTACGAGAGGGTATTTTTTGGCCGGATCCACACTCCTTGGTATAAAAACATAGGTGTAAAACTGCAGGGGGTTTGCTGCAAAACGGTCATTTTCACGAAGAGGTTTCCACCTTGGCGGACCGGTGAGCCGGACTTTATCTACATAGGCAATATCTCCCAGCATCTGGTGCCACATGAGGTCATCGGTTTTCTTGATGATCATGTCGTGTGTGTGCCGTTGGTTTTCCAGGCTCCTGCGAAGCTGTTCCACCTCATTTTTGAGCTCTTCCATGGACTGTGCTGTTGCTGTAGTGCTAAATGCAGTCAATAGGGTGATAAAAAGTGCTTTTGTAAAGGTTTTCATAGAGTTTGTCCTTTTTTACAAATATATAAAAAAAAGAGCGGTACAGGACCGCTCTTTTAAAACCAAATTATTATATGAGTTTACTTTACCTCTTCGAAATCCACATCGGTTACCTCTTTGTCCGGTCCTTCCTGACCGCCTCCCGGTTGGGAAGTTTCTGCTCCCTGAGCAGCTCCGGGTTGACCTTGGGTAGCTTTGGCCATATCTTCGGATGCAGCATGCCATGCACTGTTCATCTTTTCCATAGCCGAGTCGATTGCATTAATATCCTGGGATTTGTGGGCTTCTTTAAGGGCTGCTAGTGCCGATTCTATTGCAGACTTCTTGTCTGCAGGAATCTTGTCTCCGTAGTCCTTGAGGTTTTTCTCAGTCTGGAAAATCATGGAGTCTGCTCCGTTGATTTTGTCGACCCTCTCCCTCTCTTTTTTATCGAGCTCTTCGTTGGCCTTGGCCTCATCCTTCATTTTGTTGATCTCTGCCTCGGTAAGTCCGCTGGAGGCTTCGATACGTATCTTTTGCTCTTTGCCTGTGCCTTTGTCCTTTGCAGATACGTTAAGAATACCGTTGGCATCAATGTCAAATGTTACTTCGATTTGGGGAACACCTCTTGGAGCGGGTGATATACCATCCAAGTGGAAGCGTCCGATTGTCTTGTTGTCTTTGGCCATGGATCTCTCTCCCTGCAACACGTGGATCTCTACCGAAGGTTGGTTGTCACTGGCTGTACTGAAGACTTCCGATTTGCGGGTAGGGATGGTGGTGTTTGATTCAATCAGTTTGGTCATCACTCCTCCCAATGTCTCGATACCGAGAGAAAGAGGTGTAACATCCAAAAGCAGAACATCTTTAACATCTCCTGCCAAAACCCCGCCTTGGATGGCTGCACCAACGGCTACCACCTCATCGGGATTAACCCCTTTGCTGGGTGCCTTACCAAAGAATTTCTCCACTATTTGTTGTATGGCAGGAATTCTCGTAGAACCTCCGACCAAGATTACCTCGTCTACATCGGAGGCTTGCATCCCTGCATCTTTCAGGGCTTTACGGCAAGGCTCTATGGTCCTTTGAATGAGGTCGTCACACAATTGCTCAAACTTTGCACGGGTAAGTGTCTTCACAAGGTGTTTTGGAACTCCGTCAACAGGCATGATATATGGCAGGTTGATTTCGGAGGAGCTCTGGCTGGAAAGCTCTATCTTAGCCTTTTCGGCAGCCTCTTTTAGTCTTTGCAGAGCCATCGGGTCTTTTCGGAGGTCCAGACCGCTGTTTTCGGATTTGAATTCATCTGCAAGCCAGTCTATGATCTTTTGGTCAAAATCATCTCCTCCAAGGTGTGTGTCACCATTGGTAGATTTAACTTCAAACACTCCGTCTCCCAGTTCAAGTATGGAGATATCGAAAGTTCCGCCTCCCAGGTCAAATACTGCTACTTTTGTGTCTTTGTGTTGTTTGTCAAGCCCGTATGCAAGAGCTGCGGCAGTAGGCTCATTGATGATGCGCCTTACCTTGAGGCCTGCAATTTCGCCTGCCTCCTTAGTAGCCTGTCTTTGGGAGTCGCTAAAGTAGGCAGGAACAGTTATTACAGCTTCGGTAACCTCTTGTCCCAAGTAATCCTCTGCAGTCTTTTTCATTTTTTGAAGTACCATTGCCGAAATCTCCTGAGGAGTGTAAAGCCTTCCGTCAATGTTTACACGTGCGGTGTTGTTGTCCCCTTTTTCCACTTTATAAGGAACCCTGTTGACCTCCAACTGTACCCTGTCATAACTTTCACCCATGAACCTCTTGATGGAGGATATTGTACGTGTAGGGTTTGTAATTGCCTGTCTTTTTGCTGGATCGCCAATTTTCCTCTCTCCGTTGTCGGCAAAGGCCACCACAGAAGGGGTTGTGCGTTTGCCTTCGCTGTTTATGATGATTGCAGGCTCGTTACCTTCCATAACGGCCACGCAGGAGTTGGTTGTTCCAAGGTCTATTCCAATAATTTTTCCCATAATTATTATTATTTTGTTTGTTGTTTTTTTAGTTATGCTTCCAATGTCCTCCAAGATTGTGCCAATTTGTAAAACTGACAAGCTGTCATAATTTGTGCTCTTACTTTTATTGTATAGATTTGCAGATCTAAATTTCACATTATGTCAATAGAGGGTAAACAAAGGGTCATTACAACACAGAGATTGTTGGAAATGAAGCAGAAGGGAGAAAAAATTGCAATGCTGACTGCTTATGATTACTCATTTGCAAAAATACTTGAAGAGTCAGGCATAGATATCATATTGGTTGGAGATTCGGCTGCCAATGTGATGGCAGGTCACGAAACCACACTACCCATAACTTTGGACCAGATGATTTACCATGCCCAGAGTGTTGTCAGGGCGGTTAACAACCCTATGGTGGTAGTGGATATGCCTTTTGGAACTTACCAGGGAGACACGCGGCAGGCTGTCTCCAGCGCAATCAAGATAATGAAGGAGTCCGAGGCCGATGCCCTTAAGGTAGAGGGTGGTGCGGAGGTAATGGAATCTGTATCAAGGATACTAAGTACAGGAATTCCTGTTATGGGTCACCTTGGGCTGACACCCCAATCCATTCATAAATTTGGTACATACACTGTCCGTGCCCGGGAAGATGCTGAGGCAAACAAACTGATTGCCGATGCAATAGCATTGGAAGATGCCGGATGTTTTGCCCTTGTGCTGGAAAAAATCCCGGCTTCCCTTGGAGAGAAAGTTGCATCCATCCTAAAGATTCCTGTAATTGGTATAGGTGCAGGGTCGGGTGTAGACGGGCAGGTGCTTGTGATGCATGATATGCTGGGGATAAACAAAGAGTTTTCGCCCAGGTTCTTAAGGCGTTACCATAATCTTCATGACGAAATCCACAAAGCTTTCGTTGCATATATAAAAGATGTGAAAAGCAGTGATTTCCCAAGCCAAGATGAACAATATTGAAATTTTTGAATTAATGACTGATATACCAAAGATTTTATTTGAAGATAACCACTTTATTGCAGTCAATAAAAGGACCGGGGATATTATCCAGGGCGACAAAACCGGAGATATACCGCTAAGTAGTTTGATTGCCGGTTATATAGCTAAAAGAGACAACAAGCCTGGAGAAGCCTTCATTGGGGTTCCGCACAGGCTGGACAGACCGGTTAGTGGTATAGCACTGTTTGCCAAAACTTCCAAGGGGCTGGAACGGATGAACGAACTTTTCCGGAACGGAGCTGTAAAGAAAATCTACTGGGCCATCGTCTCCAAGATGCCACCTCAGGATGAGGGCGAGTTGTTCCACTACCTTACAAGGAACGAAAAGCAGAACAAATCCTATGCACGTAACAAACCCACCCAGGGTGCAAAGGAGGCCAGGCTACGCTACAAACTGGCCGGAGCATCAGATAATTATTATTTGCTGGAAATTGAACTGTTGACAGGCAGACACCACCAGATCAGGTGCCAGCTGGCAGCAATAGGTTGTCCAATAAAAGGGGACTTAAAATACGGAGCCCCGCGTTCCAATCCGGATGGAGGGATATCTTTGCATGCCAGGAGCATGAGGTTCCTGCATCCGGTAAAAAAGGAGGAGATCTTTATTGAGGCTGCGCCTCCTGATGAGAGCCTTTGGAACTATTTTTATGGAAGGTAATTCCAAGTCAAAATCCTGGTTCAGGCCTTGAAGCCGGACATGTCAACACCTCTTTGCTCGGCTTCCCGGATTTGTGTGGATGAAATTTCTATCATCGGAGCTCTCAAAACTTGACATCCATATTTGAGGCAGAGGGCATCGGCATCATACCCATGCCTGGGATAAACCCATACAGTATAGTCTTGGAGTAGCTCTTTCCATTTATGCCATTTTTCTATAATTGCAAGATTATCAGCTCCTATGATTAAAATAAACCGGATTCCGGGCTCCTCGGTTTGGAGTTTTCTTAGAGTGTTGAGGGTAAAAAGCGGTGGGGGCATATTGAACTCTACATCCGATACGGTGACCCTTCGTCCCAGCCTTGCCCGTTTGACTGCCGACCGTACGTTTTCCAATCTTTTTTGCGGATCAGAAACTCTTGATCCATCTTTCAAAGGATTTTTGGGACTGACCACCAGTCTTAATTGGTCAATTCCTGTGGTTTTTAGCAAATAACGGCATATAGATATATGCCCAATGTGCAGCGGGTCAAAAGAACCGAAATATAAAGCTACATTCATTTTTTATAAAATTCCCCTGCAATTGCCTCAGCCTTATTGAGACACTCCTGCAGATCGTCGTTTACCAGTACTATGTCAAAGAGGTTTGAATAGCCAATCTCTTCTGCTGCCCGGGCAATCCTGGTTTCGATGGCATCAGGGCTCTCTGTTCCCCGTTTGAGAAGCCTTTCCCTGAGGGTCTCAACGTTGGGGGGCATAATGAAAATTGCCAAGGCATCAGCACCGTATTTTTCCTTGAGGTTGACTCCGCCTTTGACATCGATGTCAAAGACAACTATTTTGCCATGGCCCCATATCCTTTCAACTTCACTTTTGAGTGTACCGTAATATCTTCCGGGGTAAACCTCTTCGTACTCTACAAATGCCCCTTTTTCAATTAGCTCCGAAAATTCAGCCGAAGTAAGAAAGTAATACTCTTTTCCATCCTTCTCTTCTCCCCTGGGAGGACGGGATGTGGCCGAAACGGAAAACCCCATCCATGGGAATTTTCCCATCAGATGCTTGACTATTGTGCTTTTACCAGCTCCGGAAGGAGCCGAAAATATCATTACTTTTCCTCTGCTTTGGTTATTCTGCTTCATACATATCTTCCTCTGAACGTACTTTTGAGAATTCCTGGATAAACCGGGCCAGTTTTTCTGTGCAACATTCAATGAATTTTGCACCCTTGTCGGGTGTAGAGGCCGCCGGATTGCCAACTCCGGTGTCGTCACTGATCATTACCCATCTACGTTGGGTCCATACCCATTTTTCGCGGAAACCGTCAAGTTTTAGTTTTCTCTCTTTTCCCGGACCAGCACTCTCCAGAGGAGCCACAAGCGCGGGTGCAACCGACAACATACAGGAGGTTTCCAGTTCCCCTGCGTGATCTCCCGGTTCCTTAAAGAACTCATTTTCGTTGCATATTTTCCACCAGTTGAGTGTGCAAACTATTGTGTCGGGGAATTCCAGTGATAGTTCCCTTATCATTGGCTGGAACTGATTGCCTCCATGGCCGTTTACAATTATAAGCTTGTCAATATTATGCTCTTCGAGTACAAACAGGATGTCCTGGAGTATTGACTGTTGGGTGGAGGGGTTGAGGTTCATGCAGAGTTTTACCTCCAGCTGTCCGGTGTTTACACCATAATGGATTGGTGGCAGGACAATGGCCCCGGCCCCCTTTTTGTTTGCTCGGAAAGCTGCGTCAGATGCAATTTTCTGAGCCATTATTGTATCGGTGCCATAGGGCAGATGGTAGTTATGCGCTTCGGTTGCACCCCAAGGAAGTATTGCAACTTTCAATCTGGCTTTTTCAATCTCTTTCCAGTTGGCTTCCTGTAATATATGAGGATTCATCAGGATTTGTATTATATAGATATGTACAAAGTTAACCATTTTTGTTCAAAATTGTTACTATTTTTGCAGACCAATCTTCTCTTGCACGGTTTTTGAATAGAGACGGATCTTAAAACAACAATATATATTATGATTTCTTACAAAGAACTTGGCCTGGTAAACTCAAAGGAGATTTTTGCCAAGGCAGTTAAAGGCGGATATGCAATTCCGGCTTTCAACTTTAACAACATGGAGCAAATGCAGGCTATCATTACGGCATGCGTGGAGACTAAATCGCCGGTTATACTGCAGGTTTCCAGCGGTGCAAGAAAGTACGCCAACCAGACATTGCTTAGATATATGGCTCAGGGTGCTGTTGAATACGCAAAAGAACTGGGAGCAAATATTCCGATTGTGCTACATCTGGACCATGGTGATTCATTTGAACTATGCAAATCCTGCATTGACATGGGTTTCTCTTCAGTGATGATAGATGGGTCGCACCACTCTTTCGAAGAGAACATAAAACTCACAAAGCAGGTTGTAGAATATGCACATGAACACGGTGTTACGGTAGAGGGTGAGCTTGGTGTGCTGGCCGGTGTGGAGGACGAGGTTTCTTCGGACCATCACACTTATACACAACCCGAGGAGGTCGAGGAGTTTGTTTCCCGTACCGGAGTTGACTCACTTGCCATTTCGATCGGGACATCACATGGAGCTTTCAAATTCAAACCCGGTCAAAAACCCGAAATCAGGCTGGATATTCTCAAGGAGATTGAGACAAGAATTCCCGGATTCCCGATTGTGCTTCACGGAGCATCCAGCGTACCCCAGGATGTCGTGGCCCAGATCAACAAATATGGCGGAAAGCTGGAAGATTCAATAGGTATTCCCGAAGATCAGCTACGTAAAGCTGCTGCCAGTGCTGTTTGCAAAATCAATATTGATTCGGATGGCCGTCTTGCTATGACTGCTGCAATCAGGAAGGTTTTTGCAGAAAAACCCGAAGAGTTTGACCCCCGTAAATACCTCGGACCTGCAAGGGATTCCCTTAAAGAGCTTTACAAGCATAAGATAATAAACGTTCTAGGCTCAAATGACAAGATGTAGTTTGTTCTTGCAGATCAAAGTATCCGGCAGTTAAACATCTTGCCGGTTTTGGATGTATCAAGGAGAGTTACCAAAAGAAAAATGGTAACTCTCTTTTTTTAGAGTTTATAACTCTAAAGCCTTTTTGTAGGCTTCAAGAGCCCTCAACCTGGCTTCGCTGTGATTACACATTGGAGCCGGGTATTCATTTGTGCCAAATTCCGGAATCCATTTTTTGATATATGTATTTTTGGGGTCAAATTTCCTGGCTTGTTCGTAAGGGTTAAATATCCTGAAGTATGGGGCTGCATCACACCCTGTGCCTGCCACCCATTGCCAGTTCCCGTTGTTGGCAGAGAGATCGTAATCGAGAAGTTTTCCTGCAAAATAGGCCTCGCCAACCCTCCAGTCCACAAGCAGATGCTTGACAAGAAAAGAAGCAGTTATCATCCTTACCCGGTTGTGCATCAACCCTGTGGTGTTCAATTCCCTCATTCCTGCATCCACTATCGGATAGCCGGTATTTCCGTTTTGCCATCTCTCTACCTCAGATGGATCATTGCGCCACTGGACAAAGCTGTATTTTTTCTTGAAAGGTTCGTCCACGACATAAGGAAAATGGTAAAGAATCATTTTGAAGAATTCCCTCCAGATCAGTTCGCCAAGCCATACCTGAGAGTGATTCAGGGCCAGTGAGACAAGTTTGCGGATACTTACCGTTCCAAACCTGATTTGCATGCCTAACCCTGTTGTGCCCATGGCAACAGCCGGGTAATTACGGGTTTCTTCATAGTTGTCAATCACCAGTGGGTCTACGTGAACGAAGGGAGAGACCTTGTGTCCGGTATCGGTAAAACCAATGCGGGATAACTCCGGGACACCTCTAAAAAAATTAACACTGCCGTTTTCTTGAATATGTGTCATGTTTGCCGGGTCAACCAGTTTATTGAGAAAAGCTCCGGAATAAAAAGATGCAAGAAGTTGCTCCGGCTCATCCATTAGCTTCCTTTTCCAAGCATTGGCGTACGGGGTATATACAGTGTATGGAGTTTTGTCCCCTTTGAGTATGTCGTTTTTAGCAAAAACCACACTATCCTTGAAGCGATGCAGTTTGATACCTTTCAAAGAAAGTATTCTCTCAACCGAGTCGTCCCGTTCAATTGAGTATGGTTCATAATCTTCGTTGCAGTAAACGCCAGCAATATTGTAATTTGCAGATAAAAATCCAAAAACCTCGGCAGGCTTTCCATATGAGCAGAGAATGCTGCAGCCTGCAGATTGCTCCAGGTTTTTAAGGGTACCGGCAATGAATGTTACTCTCTTATCCTCTTTTGACTCTAGTTTATCCAGGATAAACGGGTCAAAAATAAAAAGGAGGAGTGTTTTGCAGGCTCCTGTTGTAAGTGAGTAATAAAGACCTTTGTTGTCTTCCGTACGCAAGTCGTTGCGGAGCCAGAATATGTTTATGGCATCTGTTGTCATGGTTTGTGATTATTAGGCCAGGATTCAATCCCGACTTTAAATATCGCAATTATATTTAACTTTAGGCAATCAAAACAGACCAATAATGACAAGGGAAAAAAGACTTTTGCTGGCTCTGCCGGCACTTTCTGCAGTTGCTCTCCCGGTTGCAGGACAATCACAAGAAAAAGGTGGCAGCAAACCGTACAATATTGTTTATATCATGTCGGATGACCACTCTTATCAGACCATCAGTTGTTATGACGGTAGTTTGAATCGTACCCCAAATATCGACAGGATTGCAAACGAGGGTTTGAGGTTTACAAACAGTTTTGTAACCAACTCCATATCTGGTCCGAGCAGGGCTGCCATGCTTACCGGGAAATTCTCACATAAAAATGGCATGACTACAAATGCAACCCGTTTTGACAGTACCCAAGTTACCTTTCCCCGATTATTGCAAAATGCTGGATACCAGACTGCTATTTTTGGGAAATGGCACCTTAAAAGTGAACCCGGCGGCTTTGACAAATGGGATGTGTTGGTGGGGCAGGGATTCTACTTCAATCCTGTTTTTATTGTTCCGGAAGGAAGGGTTACAAGGGAGGGTTACAGCACCGATATAATCACGGACTTAAGCCTGGACTGGTTGGAAAAGGAGAGAGATACAACCAAGCCATTTTGTCTGATAATCCATCACAAAGCACCGCACAGGAATTGGATGCCCGACACTAAAGATATTGATCTTTATGAAGATATGACTTTCCCGATCCCGGATAATTTTTATGATAACTACGAAGGTCGTCCTGCAGCTGCTGGCCAAGAGATGAGTATTGCAGGGGATGAACTGGACTACGCGTTTGACCTTAAGCTTAACTCGGAGGATATCAGGACACGGCTCAAGTTGAACCTGGATTTTGCCATCAAGAGGTTGGACCCTATGCAAAGAAAAGAGTGGGACAGGGTCTACGATTCTGTTTTGACAGATTTCAGGAATTCGAATCTCACGGGAAAGGAGTTGGCAGAGTGGAAATTCCAAAGGTATATGAAAGATTACCTCAAATGCATCAAATCATTGGATGATAACATTGGCAGAGTACTCGACTATCTACAGGAAAACGGCATGATGGAAAACACAATGATAGTTTACACTTCGGACCAGGGTTTTTACATGGGTGAACATGGTTGGTTTGACAAAAGGTTTATGTACGAGGAGTCTTTCCGTACCCCATTGGTGGTAAGGATGCCGGATAACGCTTCGGAGTATGGTAAGAGGGGAGATGTCACAGAGATGGTTCAGAACATCGATTATGCACCAACAATACTTGATTTGGCCGGAGTTCATGTGCCGAATGAGATGGATGGCGAATCTTTTTTGCCATTGTTGACCGGCAAAAAGGTGAAAAATTGGAGAAAATCACTTTACTACCATTACTTTGAATACCCTGCTGAGCATGCTGTCAGGCGTCACTATGGTGTAAGGACTGGCAGGTATAAACTAATAAAGTTTTACGGGCATGATATTGACAATTGGGAACTTTATGATTTACAAAATGATCCACGTGAGATGAACAACATATACAACCATCCTTCCTATGCTAAGGTGCAAAAAGAGCTTCACAGGGAGTTGGTAAAATTGGCAAAGCAGTACGACGATCCTGTGGAAAAAAATCCAATTCAAAATTGATGCAGCCTCCCGGAGTCATACATTTGGATCAGGCCTCACGTTTGTGGAAAAAGAAACCTTTTTCCTTGATGGTAAAGCCTGTAGGAAACTTTTGCAACCTCAACTGCAGCTACTGTTATTACTCCCCATCTTCATGTACACATGGCAGGATGAGTGATGATCTGCTCAGGGAGTCCATGTATAAGGTAATAGTCCATAACGAATCCGATGAAATTTCCATATGTTGGCATGGCGGCGAACCTCTGTTTGCCGGATTGGATTTCTACGAAAAGGCACTCGATTTTCAGAGGGAAGCATTGAAAGCCAAGGGGTCACTCCAAAAAATTTCAAACTCAATACAGACAAACGGTACATTGATCGACAGAAAGTGGGCATCCTTTTTCAGGGAAAATAACTTTTTGGCCGGCATTTCGTTGGATGGTCCCCGGGATATCCACAATGCATTCCGTCTGAATATTGCCGGACTTCCTTTGTTTGACAAGACTATGGAGGGATTGGGTCATTTGATAGACCATGGTGTGGAATTCAATACCCTCTCGACAGTCAACGCCTATTGTAAGGGAAGGGGTGCTGATGTATATGGGTTTCTGAGGGATTCAGGTTCCCGTTTCATGCAGTTTTTGCCAGTAGTATCTCCGGGTAAAACATGGGGTATTAATGCTTTGGATTATGGGAGGTTTATGGTGGATATCTTTGACCAATGGTGGGGAAACCATGATGCCGGCAAATATTATGTGCAGCTTTTTGATGTTACCCTTGCAAACTATATGTCCATGGAAGGGGGGCTATGCCAGTTTTCTCCTGTGTGCGGCGATGTCCCGGTAGTTGAAATGGATGGGAAAGTGTATGCATGTGACCACTTTGTCACTCCGGAGCATCTTTTGGGTAGTATTGCGGATGAGGCAGATAGCTTGTTTTTCAATGGAAAACTTCCCAATTTCGGAATACGAAAATTCTCTGCACTTCCAAAAAAATGTTTGAATTGCGAACATTTGAAGCTCTGTTACGGTGGTTGCCCCGAACACAGGATTGTAAACACTGCTGACGGGAGGAAGTTGAACTATCTTTGTGAAGGATACACACTCTTATTTGACCATATCCAATCCAGACTCAAAGAGATGTCGGATTTTATCAGAGGTTTATGATATCCTTCCAAAAGGGATACATCTCTTTTTTGCTCCAACCGTGACAACCGAACGGTAGTTTTTTTCCGTTTAGGTCAAAGCAATAGGCGGGATGTTTGTCAAATGAAAACTCAAGCGCTTCGCGATAGCCGGGGTAGGAAAATTTAAAATCACAGTGTTTGTTTACAATAACAGACCAAAAGACATCTTCGTTGTACATATGGTATCTTCTTTTTGAGGTAAACTCCCCTATGATTCCAATGCATTCGTCAGCGGCTTTAAGGTGCGAGGAAACTTTCCTGAGGGAAAACCCTCCATTGCCACTCCTGTTGTAAAGCATTTGTTTGTCCGGTTGGCCCGATATCTTTTTATAAAACGATTTTAGTTGCATATATTGCCTGACAAACGGCCAGTCGTACACTTTCCTTCTTATCCACGGAGCTCCAATGTAGTCGTAGCCTTTGCTGCACCACTCCGTCAAACGATCTTCAAAAACCCATGCATCCAGCTGGTAAATGAGAATATATCGGCTTTTTTCAAACGCCTTGTAAAATTCTGCACTGAGCATGAGTTTGTTGTAACCTTCAATCCCCTTGAAAAAAAAATCCGGGAAAGAGATATAATTCAGATGAGGAGCAATGGATTCAACTTCGCTATTATTCAATGATTGGGGTTTTACAATGGTTACAGGGTGTCTTCCAAGTACCTTTTGCACCTGTTTGAGGGCACCTAATTCCCGTACATTTAAATTGGTGGTGTACAGAGGTATCACAACTGTGGCTTCTACCATCTTGAATCAAATAAACTGTTTGTAAATTAACCAGAAAGACATTATGAATACTGCAGATGCAATTATATAATTGATGAAAACCGCACCCCACTTCACTGCAACTTTTGATGCAATCACTGCTCCTGTAACGTTTCCGACAGCATAAATAATAGCTACGGGCCAGTTTACCTGACCATACCAAATAAAGACTGCGAGGGCAAGAGGGGTGTACATGACCACTGCAAACTGTTTTATACCGTTGGCCCTTATGAGGTCCAGACCCAATAGATACACACTCCCGAAGATAATCAAAATCCCCACTCCGGCATGTGTGAATCCCCCATACGCTCCGATAAGTGTGAAAGCAAAAAAACGAAATGGACCAAACTTGGATTTGGTGTTAGCAGGGGATGGGTTGACACTTTTTTTGTTTTTATTTTGGTTTGCCAGCAGCAAGACTGCCATAACAGGCAGCATGACTCCCATAAGAACCTCCATTATGGATGGATTTACCAGGGCAGCCAGCTGAGCTCCTGCCACAGACCCGATTGCTACAGGAATGCCAACCTTGCTTGCCTGCCCTACGTCCAGGTAGCCGTTTTTCCTGAAAAGCACCGAAGAAACTGCAAACTGTGCCAAGACACCCACCCTGGAGGTGCCGTTGGCCACATTTATGGGCATTCCCATTGCCATGAAGAGAGCATAAGAGAGAGCTGTAGCCATACCGGCAAGAGTGTTTACAAAACCGACAAGGATTCCTGTCAAAATGAGCACAGAAAGCATTTTGGGACTGTATATACTGGTGTTTAGGAGAAAATCCCCGATTTGTGTCAACACTGCATAGAGTTTATGATTTGCAAAACTACAACTTTTCCGGCTAATAGTATGCCAAATTGTCTTAATCTCCCTTTTGGCAAATAATTTGTGACTATCTTTGCAGCTTGTTGATTAATAGTTTTACTAATCATGAAAAAACACACTAAAGAAACTGTATTGAACGAAAATGAGCAAGAAAAAGCTCAAAAAGTTGTTAATGAGGGTGATCCGCAAAGCAATGACAATAAAACTGCAGAGGATTCCACAGAGGTTGACAACAGTGTTGAGAATTTAAAAGAGGAAATTTCTATGCTGAATGACAAATATTTGAGATTGGCGGCCGAGTTTGATAATTACAGGAAGAGGACATTAAAGGAGAAGCAAGACCTTATCCTTTTTGCAGGAGAAGATATCATCAAAGGAATCTTGCCTGTACTGGACGACTTTGAGAGGGCAATCGAGATGCTCTCTGCAGCAGGTGCCGGCAACTCCACGGCATTGGAGGGAACAGAACTGATTTATAATAAACTGAAGTCTTTCCTTAACTCCAAAGGTGTAAAAGAGATAGAGGCGATTGGGTGCTCACTGGATACCGACTTCCACGAAGCAGTGGCACAAGTCCCTGTGGATGATAAATCTAAGAAAGACCTTATAGTTGATGTGGTCCAGAGGGGTTACCTGCTCAATGGAAAGGTTATCCGTTTTTCAAAAGTGGTAATGGGACAATAATTCTTTAAAATGGCAAAAAGAGACTATTATGAGGTACTTGGTGTTAGTAAGGGAGCTTCTGCCGAGGAGATAAAGAAAGCGTACCGTAAAATGGCCATTAAATATCACCCGGACAAGAACCCTGGCGATAAAGAGGCCGAAGATAAATTCAAAGAGGCAGCTGAGGCTTACGATGTGTTGAGCAACCCCGACAAAAAAGCCCGCTATGACCAGTTTGGCCACGCAGGAATGAATGGCTCTGCAGGCGGAGGATTTGGCGGTGGTTTTTCCATGGAAGATATCTTCAGCCAGTTTGGGGACATTTTTGGAGGTCATTTCGGAGGTTTCGGAGGTTTCGGAGGTTTTGGATCCCAAACGAGGGGCGGTCGCAGGGTAAGCAGGGGCTCCGACATTCGTATAAGAGTGAAGCTGGACCTCAAGGAGATTGCACATGGTGCAGAAAAAAAAGTCAAGATAAACAAGCAGGTTGCATGTAAAGCCTGCTCCGGTAAAGGGGCCAAATCCGAAGCCGATATAGCTACATGTCCCACATGTAAAGGGACCGGGCAGGTTACAAGGATGACCCAGACTTTTTTGGGAACCATGCAGACAGCATCTGTTTGCCCAACCTGCAACGGCGACGGGAAGACAATTACAAACCCATGTTCTGCTTGCAGCGGAAGTGGTTTGGTCAAGGATGCCGAGGAGATAACATTCAAGATACCCGCCGGAGTTGCACAAGGAATGCAACTAACCATCCAAGGAAAGGGTAATGCAGCCAAAAGGGGCGGAGTAAACGGTGATTTGCTGGTGGTTATAGAAGAGGAGACTCATCCCGAACTACAACGGGATGGCAACGACCTGATATACTCATTGTTTGTTTCTGTTCCGGATGCAATCCTTGGTGCAGATGCCGAGATTCCTTCTGTGGATGGTAAGCTTAAGATCAAGATAGAGCCTGGTACCCAATCAGGAAAAATATTGAGACTTAGGGGTAAGGGCCTTCCAGATGTCAATGGCTACGGCAGTGGGGACCTCCTTGTATATATCCAGGTATGGACACCCAAAAAACTGGATAAACAGGAGAAGGAGCTTTTGGAAAAACTGAAAAGTTCGCAAAATTTCAAACCCAATCCCGACAAGGAGGAGAGAAACTTCTTTGACAGGATGAGAAAAATATTTTCGTAGTGAGGTCATGTTGCAGGAAGATATACTTACCAATTACTCTTATATTGCTGGCTGTAAGTACTCTGGCCTCCGAAAAGGAAAAGGTTGTAACTTACCGGAATCCACTGGACCTCGCACTTTCCCTATCGGGTAGTTATGGTGAGCTGAGGGCTACCCATTTTCATTCGGGAGTTGACTTCAGGATTGGAGGGGTTTCGGGAGCAAGGCTTTATGCAGCTGCTGATGGGTATGTTTCCAGAATTTCAGTCTCACCGGGAGGATATGGACATGCCATTTACATTGACCACCCCGACGGTAGGACAACCCTTTATGGTCATATGATGGATTTTGCTCCCAATATTACAAGGTGGGTAAGGGAACAACAATATTTGCAAAAAGATTTTTCGGTTAATCTCTATCCCGAAAAATCAATGTTTCCACTCAAAAAAGGTGATTTTATAGGGAGGGCTGGAAATACCGGTTCATCGGGTGGCCCCCATCTTCACTTCGAAGTGAGGGAGAGCAGTACACAGATACCTTTGAATCCTTTGAAAGCAACATCAATCACTGTTGTTGACAATATTCCTCCTGAGTTCCGGAGTATAGGGTTTTACGGTATTTGCAACCACCAGGCTCTCCCTTCGAGATGGAAGGTAGCATCCCACAACTCCGGCTACAACGGCATAATTTCTTTGCCTGATACATTTTATGTAGCTGTAGATGCCATAGACAGGCAAAACGGAACCAATGCCAAGCTGGCCGTCTACCAATATAACTACTATTTGGACGATACACTGGTCTTTTCTTTTACTCCGGAAAAGATTCCGTTTGATGCAGGCAGATACATCAACAGTATTGTTGAATATTCAGAAAAATCAAACAACAATATCTCAATGGTCAAAAGCTGGGTAGAGCCTGGAGGCGGTTTGGCTTCGAACATTAGATCTGTGAACGATGGTCTTTTTATTTTGAGGGATAACCTGGAGCATAAAATCAGGATAGAACTGAAGGATGAACATGGCAACACTACCAACAAGTACTTTCGTGCCAAAAGGTCAGGGAGTCCGGGGAGTTTGAAAGGGGATACCCAGAATTCCAACAACAGCTTCTCCCGGAGTATTGTCATGCCGTGGTTTATTCCAAACCGTTACCACGATTCCCTTGTAAGATTGATGCTTCCTCCTGCAGCCCTTTACAGTTCAATTGAATTCTCGGCAGATACAATTAACGTTAACGGGGATATTTATCACATGGTGCACAATGAATCGACACCTCTCCACAACCCTGCTATCCTTGCACTAAAGGTTCCGGCAAAGTTTGCTGGTATGCCTGTCCAAAAATTGATGCTTGTAAAGCTAAACAAGAACGGGAGATTATCATCTGCCGGAGGTACATGGAGGAACGGCTGGGTGGAGGGCCGGATAGGATCGTTTGGTATTTACGGTATTGCAACGGACACTATCCCTCCGGTTGTGACACCATTGTTCGCGAACAACCAGAACCTGTCGGGAAGGAATTCTTTAAGATTCACAGTAAAGGATAATCTATCCGGGATTTCTTCTTACAATGTTTGGATAGACGGGATCTGGATATTAACTTCGTACGATCCAAAAAACAGCAGATTGGAGAGTGAGCTAATGCCTGACAAACTCAGGAAGGGTGTAAATCATGATCTGGAAATTGAGGTAAAGGACAACAAAGGCAACACTACAGTATTAAAAAGAACATTCATATGGTAAGGATTATTGGATTGATGTCGGGGACATCCCTGGATGGGCTGGATCTCTGCTATACAGAGTTCGGATACGAACAAGGCAAGTGGAGTTACAAGATTTTGAAAGCCCACGAAGAGCAATATCCACAGGAACTGAAAAATCAATTGGCCACTGCCCAAAGCATGTCTGCCCTCGATTACGCCAGGCTCCATTCGGACTACGGACTCTATTTAGGAAGACGGGTTAAGGAATTTATTGATTCAAACGGACTGTCTCCCGATTACATAGCATCACACGGGCATACGATTTTTCACCAGCCAGCTGTGAGATTTACGGCACAAATTGGTTCAGGTGCCGGTATTGCGGCGGAGTCTGGAGTAGATACAATATGTGACTTCAGGACTACCGATGTGGCCCTCTATGGTCAGGGAGCTCCCCTTGTACCGGTCGGGGACAGGATTTTGTTTGCTGATTATGATTACTGCCTCAATCTGGGAGGTTTTTCAAACATATCGTACGATTCGGGGCATGCAAGATCGGCCTATGATATCTCCCCTGTCAATTATGTACTAAACCACTACACCAGGCAGATTGGTCTTGAGTATGACAAGGATGGGGAGATTGCAAGAAGTGGTAAGGTCGACGCCTCACTTTTGGAACAGCTGAACCATCTTGGTTTTTACAAACAGAACGGTCCAAAATCATTGGGCAGGGAATGGGTTGAACAAGAAGTAATCCCATTGATAGACCAGGCAGCTCTGTCACTTGAAGACCGGCTTGCTACTTTTTGCGAGCATGTTGCCATACAGATTGCATCACATCTCAAAGGTGGTAAGGTTTTGGTGACAGGAGGGGGAGCTCTGAACAAATTCCTGATAGAAAGAATTTCGGCCAAAGCTATGCAATGCGATATTGTTGTTCCGGATTCTTTGACAATAAGTTTTAAAGAGGCGCTGATATTTGCTTTTCTTGGAGCCCTGTACGTACATGATATCCCGGGTTGTTTAAAAAGCGTTACAGGAGCAAAATACGACAATATCGGAGGTGCAATGTACAAAGCTGGTGTTAAATAATAAACAATTTTTTGGTATCTGGAAAATAATTTCTATTTTTGCAGTCCCAAATAAAAAAGCAACCTCTTACAAGAACACAGGAGTCGGTAACGTTGCGCTAATAAGATTTTGAAAATGGATTTAATTAAAATTGCACAAGAAGCTTTTGCCGGTGAGGTAAGTACGCTTCCCGATTTCAAGGCCGGTGACACAATCACTGTTACCTACAAGATTAAAGAGGAGAACAAGGAGCGTCTTCAAAAATACCGGGGTGTTGTGATTCAACGCAGGGGTAGCGGAACAACCGAAACATTTACCGTTCGCAAGATTTCCAATGGTGTCGGAGTGGAACGTATCTTCCCTATAACATCTCCTTTTATTGATTCAATCGAAGTGAACAAACGTGGTAAGGTTCGCAGGGCAAGGATTTTCTACCTGAGGAAACTTACAGGTAAGAAAGCCAGGATAAAAGAGAGAAAATACACTTCTGTAAAGAATGATCTTTCTCAGGAAGGATAATTGATATAAAAACTGGCCCCGTAGCTCAACTGAATAGAGTATCTGACTACGGATCAGACGGTTACAGGTTTGAATCCTGTCGGGGTCACTTTTAGTAAAAGAGGCTGTCATTGAGACAGCCTCTTTTTGTTTAACGTTGGGCAGGCAGAGCTGTTTTGGATAACAGGATTTCGGGTTCGTCTGTGGTGATGAAATCGACACCCAACATTAGCAAATAGTCCATCAGCTCGGGATCATTCACTGTCCAAGCGTTTACTGTCATTCCAAGTTCATGGGCTTCATTCACCAGTTTGCCGTTGTTTTCAAACATGGTCCTGTTGAAATTTATACCCCATATGTTGAGGTCATGGAGCTCCTCCACGCTCTTATCATTGCCCAGGTATGCAACAGAGGCAAAGTGGTCTTTCTCCAGAATCCTTAACAATACATTTATATCAAAACTGATGTATTTTACCCATGCCTGGGCTTTTTTGGCATGAACCAATTCCACAACCTTCACTGCCAGTTGCTGAGCCCTTTCGGGAGAGATATTTGAGGGCTTTATTTCTACAAACAGCCTGGTCTTATTCTGTTTTTTTACCAGTTCTATGCACTCTTCCAGGGATGGGAGATATTCTCCATCATTCAAATGAACCTTTTTCAGATCATTCAGGGTACTCTCTTCTACTTTTAATCCGTCGATTTCTGCATCATGGCTAAGAATTGGATGTCCATCTGCAGACATCCATACATCCAGTTCGCTCCATGCACAACCTGCATCAATGGCCTTTTGAAGTGATCCAATGGAATTCTGGCTTTTACCTGTGTTTTTCCAGGCACCTCTGTGGGCTACTGCTTTATTGGTCAAAAAGTCGTTTCTCACCAGTTCTATCTCTTTTTTATATCCGTTCATACCGATTGTTATTCCGTATATATAAGTATTTCCTAAGGTGTCTATACTGGCACCTGGTTTCAACCTGATAATTCCGGTTGAATCTGTCTCGAATAATCCAGATGAATCATTGATGATTTGGAATTGTACAGGTTGGCTCAATCCCGATTCCGAAATCTTACCAATATGGGCTCCTGATGTATTGACAGGGATAAGGTAATCGCTGACACCTGGATGGAAAAATTCATTCGTATTTCCTGAATTGCCAGTGCAGGATGTCATGAAAAGTATGCCCATAAGAAAGGATAAAGCATTTAGTTTACTGGTAATCATAGTTATGTGGTTTGATCATTATTGTACTAATATAAGTTTTTTAAACAAAAAGCATTAAAATATTTTAAAATGAACATATGTTCATTATCTTTGTTTGACAAGAAATTTTAAAACTCAGAAATTATGCCAGGTAGAGATCAAACCGGACCTTTGGGCAAAGGGGCTCAAACCGGAAAAAGAAGAGGGCGATGTAGTCACTTAAACGGTGAAGAATACAAGGGTGCCCCGGAATACGGAAAACGACAAGGCATCGGTTCCTGCAAAGGTCAGGGTATGGATCCCGGCAAAGGTCAGGGTATGGCTCCCGGCAGGGGCAGGAGCATGAATGGACATAGTGCGAACAGACACGGTATTCATGGGTTTGGCAGATAGTCCTTTCAAGGTGGCAATTGCCAGTGGCAAAGGGGGAACAGGTAAGACGCTCGTTAGTACTAGCCTTGCAGCATATATCGGAGAATTCGAAAGTGTCTTGCTGGCAGATCTTGATGTGGAAGAGCCTAACGATGCAATTTTTATAAAGGGAGATCTGAAGGATATCCAACCACAATTCCGTTTTGTACCCGATTGGGACATAACCAGGTGTGATATGTGTGGGATGTGTGAAGAGTTGTGTAACTTCAATGCTCTGGCAGCCTTGGACGGGATGGTTGTGGTTTACGAGAAGTTATGTCATAGTTGTTATGCTTGCAGCGAGATGTGTCCAAAGGAAGCCTTGCCCATGAAAAAATCACATATTGGTGATATCTCTTATTTTAATATGGGAATGGTCACTTTGTTGGAAGGGAGGCTTAATGTCAACGAAGAGCAGCCTGTGGGTTTGATAAAACTGGTTCAGGAACGTTCTGTTAAATGCGACCAAGAGGCACGTTTCCATATTTTTGACTCCCCACCGGGTACATCTTGTTCAATGATAGCATCAATTGAGGAGTGTGACCAGCTTTTGCTGGTTACAGAGCCAACACCTTTTGGCCTGAATGACTTGGTTTTGGCAATCCATGCAGCCAGATTGCTCGACAAACCGGTTGCGGTTGTTGTCAACAGGTATGGTAGCGGAAATGCAATGGTGGAGGAGTACTGTAAGGAAAACAATATTGACGTTGTGGCCAGGATTCCTTACGATATGACGATTGCCGAGAGATATTCAAAGGGTGGTTTGATGTTGGATAAGCATTGCTTTCGTTCTGTCATTGCCGGCATATTCAACTACCTGGAGCGAAAAGAGGCAAATAGGAGACGGAGATGAAAAATTTTAGTGAAATAGTTGTTTTATCGGGCAAAGGAGGGACAGGCAAAACCTCTGTGGCTGCATCACTAGCATTTGTAGCCGGAAACGATGCTGTTTTGGCCGACTGTGATGTGGATGCGGCTAACCTTCATTTGGTCATGGCTCCGGATTATTATTCTTCAGAGCAGTTTTTTGGAGGGGAATTGGCTATAATCGATAGTGGCAATTGTATCTCATGTGGATTATGCATGGATATTTGCAGGTTTGATGCAGTAACACGTAATCAAAAAAGTTTTCACATAGATAATCTAAAATGTGAAGGTTGTGGTTATTGTTACCATTTATGCCCGGCAAAAGCAATTTCGATGGTACCGAGGAAAAGTGGTGAGGTTTATTTGTCGAACATCAAAAATGGATCCAAAATGGCTCATGCAAGATTATCTGTTGGAGGTGAAAACTCAGGGAAATTGGTTGCCAAGGTAAAAAGTGAAGCCAAAAAGTTAGCCATAGAGCAGGGTTGCAGCTATATCATTGTAGATGGAGCTCCGGGCATTGGTTGCCCTGTTGTTGCTTCTGTATCGGGTGCTACGGTTGCTCTTTTGATTACAGAGCCAACAATGTCGGCTTTACATGACCTGAAAAGAGTAATGTTTGTGATAAAACGATTCCGGGTAAAGCCTCTTTTGATTATTAATAAGTTTGATATAAATCTGCAGATAAGTCAAGAAATCAAGGACTATTCGTCGGTTGAGGGTATAATCCATGTTGCTGACATCCCTTACAACACATTTTTCACCCAATCCATAGGGAGAGCAAAAATTGTAGCAGAGGAGTATCCCGAAATTGCCAGCCTTTTTCGCTCAATTTGGGAGAGTGTTAAGGTAAATAGCGTAAATTGTTAAAAATAAGTTTAATATAAATATATGAAAATTCTTTTTACATCTACAGGAAAAGGCTGGAGTTCCAGGATAGATCCCAGATTTGGTCGTGCAGAGTTTTTGCTTTTGTACAATACAAATGACAATACCCTCACAGTCATTGATAATACATCGGTTACCAACAAAGCACACGGAGCAGGGAGTGCCACAGCCAGAAAAGTATACGATTTGGCTCCGGACGTGATTATCACCGGGAATGGTCCTGGTGATAATGCTGCAGTCATCCTAAAACACTTGAATGTAAAAATTTTCGTGAATGCACATAACTACTCGATAAAAGAGGCATTGACAATGTTCAATGAAGGGTCCCTGGAGTTATTATCTTTTTCGGAAAAGTCCTGAAATCACCTTAGAAAACTCTTCGAAAGACTCTATTGGGTAATTCATGGAGACATTACCTGGTTCGTTTGCAGTATCTGACAGCCTGGAATCATGAATCGGATAGATCAGCATAAAGTTGTTTGACTTGAAGTATTTGTCGAGATAGTCAGGAATCCTGGACATTTTCTTGTGGTAAGATTGTTGGAAAGGCCTGCTCATGACAATTGCCAGGTTATCATCGTTTTTGATTTCACGGGAAATTATAAGGAAATCGTCCCAATCATCAAAATGGTTTAATTTCAATTCAATGGGATATCTTTTTTGGACTTCTTCTATAAAAGAGAGTGTTTGAGGAGATGCGTAAAAATGGATTGCCGCGCCTGTGTTTCTGCCTATATTCCAAATTCGCATCAGCCATAAGGCAAAGCCTGCCTCCTTTTCGGCTTTTTCGGGAACCACCACCAGATGTCTTTTGACAGTGGAGAGCGGTTGGTTTGCTTTGTAAATAAAAATTGTGGTATTGCATTGTTCCAGTATTCCTTCTGCAAGGTTCCCCAGAAAAGTTGAGGATATTGACTTTTTCTGATGAAGGCCAAGGATAAGGTCGGTGATCTTGTGTTCTTTGATCACGTTCATTATTCCAGTTACAGGATTGAGGTCATACCTCATTAACTCATGGATATAGTTGTCGGTTGCAGCTGCAATATCGGAGGCTTTTTCCAGTAGTTTTCGGGCATGTTTATCGGCAGCATCACTTGCACGATCATCATCAATAATGTTGAGGGCATAAAGCCATTTGCGGTTGTTGGAGGCCTTTATTGTAATGCCTAGATTTACAAGGTCTTCTAGTGTGTCCGTCGAGTTTATGGGAATCAGGATACGTTCCTTGACCTTTTGTTTATCATCGGAGGTACTCTCCTCTTCGACTGCAAGAACCTGTGCTCCGGTTTGTGTCACAAAAGAAGAAATTGTACAGGTGACCAGTATCATCAGGATGGTTCCGTTTAAGATTGATTCGCTCAGCAATCTTATGGGTTGCCCATCGGGCTGTTCCCCTGTGACAATATTGTAACCGACCAAAACCACGGCCAGCGTTGCTGCTGCCTGTGCGTTGCTCAGTCCAAATATCACGTTCCTTTCGGCTTTGGAAAAACGGAAGCTTTTTTGCGTTATCCAGGCTGCTGTGAACTTAGAGAGAGTGGCAACAACAGACATGACTGCCGCAACAATAATTGTTTCGGTCCCGGTGAAAAAGACTTTAAAGTCTATGAGCATTCCAACTCCTATCAAAAAAAAGGGGATGAAAAGAGCATTGCCTACAAATTCAATCCTGTTCATAAGGGGAGAAGTCTGAGGGATCAGCCGGTTAAGTGACAATCCGGCAAGGAAGGCCCCGATTATTGCTTCAATCCCGGCTGCCTCGGCAAGGAATCCTGCGAGGAAGACCAGCCCCAAGACAAAAATGTATTGAAGTACATTTTCGCTGTAATTTTTAAAGAACCACCTGGCAATCACAGGAAAAATGAACACAACTATGGCTCCGAAAACAAGTATTGATGCTGTAAGTTTCAACCAAAAATACTCTTCAACTTCGCCTGATGACATACCAACAACGGCTGCCAGTACAAGAAGGGCAAGGGTGTCCGTGATCATTGTACCGCCTATGGTTATGTTGACAGCCCTGTTTTTTGAGACTCCGAACCTTCGGACAATCGGGTAGGATAGAAGGGTGTGGGAGGCAAACATACTGGCCATAAGTATGGAGGTAGGAAGAGTAAATTCAAGAATGAAAAGACCCGAAAGAGTTCCGGCCACCATTGGTATGATAAAGGTATAAAGACCGAAGACAAGGCTCTTGTTCCTGTTCTTCTTGAAGTCTGCCATATCAATTTCTATACCGGCAAGGAACATTATGTAGAGAAGGCCAACTGTCCCGAAAAGCAGGATACTGCTGTCACGGTTCATCAGGTGGAAGCCATTTGGACCAATCACGGCACCTGCTATTATCAACCCGATTATCTGGGGAATCCTGATTTTGTTCAATAAAATTGGGGCAAAAAGAATTATGAATAATATCAAAGTGAAAATGAGCACCGGGTTTTCCAACGGCAGATTAAAATTGACTCCTCCTGCAAGTATATTAAGCATTGTGGTTGGTTTTTAAATCAATGGACTCAGCAACCTTGCCAAGGCCTCCTTCATTTGGTTTTTTACACTACGGCGTGCCCATTTGGAGCTTGCAAGTGTACGGCATTCGGTTTGATCTTTACGGAACTGCTCTTCTACCTCTTTGGCAAAATTACTGTTGTATATTATGGCTGTTATTTCAAAATTGTGTTCAAGGGATCTGTTATCCATATTTGCAGATCCGATTATGCAAAACTCCCCGTCAATTGAGATAACTTTGGAGTGGATAAACCCTTTTTTGAAAAGGTACACTTTAACCCCGGCTTCAAGGAGTTCTGCGGCATAAGACATTGTACACCAATGAGCTATGCTGGTGTCTGATTTTTCTGATAGCATCAGTGAAACCTCAACACCTCCCATAGCTGCCGTTTTCATCGCGTTCAGAATGGATTCATTAGGTGTAAAATATGGTGTGACAATAAAAATCTCCTTTTTTGCATAGGTTATTGCAGTAAAGTAACACTGCATTATACCAGCCCAATCACTGTCAGGCCCAGAAGTTATGATCTGGGAATATATATGTTCATTGGAATTCTCAAGGTCGAAATCTTCCTTTACCGGTATAGGATAATATTTTTTACGACGTTTGAACTGCTGGTTTATGATAAAGTACCTGTCCAGCAAGAAACTCGATTGCAATGCTGCAACAGACTCGCCTGACAACTTCATATGGGTGTCCCTCCACTCCTGGAAGTTCCCTCCACTGTAATACCTGTCTGCAAGGTTTACTCCGCCCAGAAACCCGATCAAACCGTCAATCACCAGAATTTTCCTATGGTTTCTGTAATTGACCTTTGATGTTGGAGTTATAAACCTGGCCGGGGAGAAACTCAATAACTCTACTCCGTTTAATAACATATCGTTCTTGTATTCGGACGACAATCCCCAACAACCAACATCATCATATATCACCCTGACCTCAACCCCCTCTTTTGCTTTTTTAATTAGTATGTTTTTGAAACGGTTGCCAATAGTATCATCTTCTATGATATATGATTGCAAGTGTATATGTTTGGTTGCTTTTTCAATCGATTCGTACATTGCTTCCAGGGCATCCTTTCCCGTAAAATAAAGCTCTATTGAGGTGTTGACGCCAAGAATACTGCGGCTGCTTTTTAGATTTAGGTTGATCAGTTTTTCAAATTTCCTGAGGCTTTGGGGCAGGAAGGAGCTGTCGCTTTTGATTTGCTTCAGTTGATTGTTGGCAATTATCCTGCGGACACGTTCGTCCCTTACTCCTTTGCGGTTGTACAATTTGCTCTTGCGAAAGTTTTGACCGAATAAAAGATAGAGGACCAATCCTATATATGGTAATAGCAAAATCACTATTATCCAGGAGAGGGACTTGACAGGATCGGATTTTTGGTAAATAATTACTCCGGATGCATAAATTGCCAGTACCAAATATACAATGTACAGTATTACAGATATATATTCCCAAAATGGCATAGCTTACTATGTGTTGTGTGATTTTTGTGCAGAGTACATTACGGCAACACCACCGGTCAATTGCTTGTAAGTGGGGTTTTTGAATCCGAAATGCTCCAGCTCTTCCATGAACTCCCCGTACTGGGGAAAAGTGCCAACGGATGACGGGAGATATGAGTAAGCGCTGTTATCTCCGGATATAACCTTCCCAATATATGGTAAAACCTTGAGGAAATATGTGTTGAATACCCCTCTCCAAACTCTGTTTTTTGGAGTGGCAAATTCAAGTATGAAAAGTGTTCCTCCTGGTTTAAGGACCCTTTTAATTTCTAAAAGAGACTCCCCCCGATTGTCAAAATTGCGAATGCCAAAGCCTATAGTCACAACATCAAACGAGTTGTCAGGAAGAGGGATGTTGTCTGCCGGAGCACAAATATACTTAGGCATGGAAGAAGATGCTCCCTTGCCTTTCCCGGTTAGCCCGTAGTAGGCTTTTTTGCTTTTTGCTACAGCCTTTTCCAACATTTTGTCTGCAATGTCCAGGCCGGTGACATCGATACCTTGCTTCATCATTGCAATTGTTATATCCCCGGTCCCACAGGCAATGTCCAAGGCTGTTGCTGGTTTGAGAAGCTTGATTCTCTTGATGAGGAATGCCCTCCAACTTTTGTCGATACCAAAAGAAAGAAGGTGGTTTAGCAGATCGTAACTGCCAGCTATGCTGTTGAACATAGCTGCAATGTTTTGTTTGTCTTTGTTAATCTTCAAACCCATCAATCTATATACTCTCCAATGAACCCGAAAGAGGTATCATCCACTCTCAGTTCCCCTTTGGTTACGTGTCCTAAAAGCGTTATTTCTATTCCATTGTTATAGATGAAATCTACAAAACGACCCTCTTTGTCCGATGACAAGCCAACAAGGATTGCAGGATTGTTATCTTTGAACAAAAAGTCCTTTTCAGGGATTTCGGAAAGAGAGGTTATATCAAAACCCAACCTTTTGACAGAACAAGCTTCGATCATTCCCCAAAACAATCCGTTTTCCAATGTGTGTGCTGTTGTAATCAAATCCTGGTCCATTGCCTCCAGGATAATCTCCAGGACAGAACTGTTATCATCTTCGGAGCATGTGTAATCTCCGACAATGTAAATGGTGTCTCCTTTTTTCTTAAAACTCATGGAAACAGGTTTCTTTGCTGCGCTGAAACATTTGGAAAATGGCTCTTTTTCGAAACCTGATATCCTTTCCCGCAATTCAGTGCTCTCTGCAATGATTTGCGCAATTTCGTTAAGATCTTCTATATCTGAAATTTGTTTTTTGAAGTTGTCGTTCATTTTCAAAATGGTTTTATTTTTTGCTAAGTTACAAAAAAATATTCTATATTTGCAGTCCCTAAGCCCAGATGGTGAAATTGGTAGACACGCTACTTTGAGGGGGTAGTGCCGGTTACGGTGTGCAAGTTCGAGTCTTGTTCTGGGCACCAGTTTTAAAAAAGAGTTGTACCAAGGTACAGCTCTTTATCGTTTACAAGATTTTGAATAACACATAACTTTTTGTTAATGAAGATAGTTTTTTTGGATGCTGCTACTCTTGGAGAAGATGTGGATTTGACTCCTTTGGAGAAATCCGGGACACTTATTTCCTACCAGCTGACCAGCAAAGAGGAGATTCTTTCCAGGATCAAGGATGCTGATGTACTGATTGTCAACAAGGTCAGGATAGGAAAGGAGGAGATGGACGGAGCTCCAAAACTTAAATTGATTTGTGTTGCAGCGACAGGAACCAACAACATAGATTCGGAATATGCCGCAAAAGTTGGTATCCCGGTAAAGAATGTAGTGAATTACTCTACAGAGAGTGTTGCACAGGTTACAGTAGGATCCCTGCTTGCCCTTATAAACAATATTATCTATTTTGATAATGTTGTGAAAAGTGGTGAATATTCAAATAGTATGCACTTTACACATACCGGAAGAAGCTTTTTTGAATTAAAAGGTAAAAACTTTGGTATAATCGGGATGGGAAATATTGGGAAACGGGTAGCCTCGATTGTGGAGGCATTCGGATGCAATGTTTATTACTTTTCTACAGGAGGAGTTGCCCATTGCAGGGATTACCCTTCTGTTTCGATGAGCGAGTTACTTGCCAAAAGCGATGTAATTTCGATACATTCACCACTAAACGAAAAAACAAGGAACCTGATAACCCTGACCGAACTTAAAGAGATGAAAACTTCTGCAATACTTGTTAATATGGGAAGAGGAGGTATTGTAAACGAAAATGACCTGGCACAAGCCCTCAATTACGGACTAATATCGGGAGCTGTAATTGATGTGTACGAAGATGAACCTATACCTCCAGGGCATCCCTATCTCAAAATAAAGGAGCCACAAAAGATTGTACTGACTCCCCATATTGGATGGGCAAGCCGGGAGGCCAGGAAGGTATTGGTGGAAAAGCTTGCTGCAAATATAAGGGAATCGGTTTGATCTAAAATACAAAATTACTTAAGAGGCGATCCTGCCTCTTTTTTCATGTAATTGTATTCCAGTTTGTCTACAAGCCTGGGAAGAAATTTGTTGAGGACAACCAGGAGTTTTCCGATTGGGGTAAGGATTACCTCTGCCTTCCGTTTTTTGATTCCCTTTACAAGGTGTTTTGCGCACTCCTCGGCACTCATCATCTTGTTTTCGTCCCTTGGAGTGTCACCCTGTTTAGAACCATTTGCAACCAAAGCCTGCTCCCGGATATTGGATGCGGTAAAACCTGGTGCAAAGATCATTACGTGGAGGTTGTCTTTGAGATGTTCTATCCTTAATGTGTCCAGGAAACCGTATATTGCAAATTTTGATGCCGAATAACCTGTTCGGGCCGGCAATCCTTTGTATCCTGCAATTGAAATCACTCCTACAACGGAGCCTTGTTGTTGCAAAATATGGGGCAATGCATATTTTGTACAATATACAGTGCCCCAAAAATTCACATCCATCAATTGTTTTATAACACTTAAATCAAGGTCTTTGAATAAAGCTCTCATGGATATCCCTGCATTGTTTACAAGAATATCAATTTTCCCGAATTTGGAAATTGCCTGTACAACAAGGTTTTTACAGTCATCCTCTATGCTCACATCGCATTTTACTGCAATTGATTTGCATTCTGGAGGAAGCTCTTTGACCAATGCTTCGAGCTTTTCTGAACTGCGGGCAGCAAGTACCAGATTTGCACCCAGGTTCCCAAACTCCCTGGCAGCGGCCATACCTATTCCGGAACTGGCACCGGTAATGATGATTACTTTATTCTTGAACATGATGTGTTATTCCAAAGACATGTCTTGCATCTCTTCGCCTTTGTAGAAACCGGCTTTGAGTTTTGTCTGTATCTCCCCGAATGCATTGAGAGTGTAGTCAACGTCTTCCAGTGAGTGCATGGCAGTAGGTATCAGGCGGAACATCAGTACTCCTTTGGGAACTACCGGATAGGCTACAACCGAGCAGAATATCTTGTAATTTGTACGGAGGTCTATCAGGATGTTTGTTGCTTCAGCAACGTTGCCCTCAAGGAATACCGGCGTTACACAGGCCTCTGCTTTGCCAATATTGAATCCTCTTTCTCTTAGTCCCTTTTGCATTGCCCGGGTAACGATCCATAGCTTTTCGCGTAATTCGGGCATGGTGCGGATCATCTCAACCCTTTTTAGACACCCTTCGACCAAAGGCATTGGAAGAGATTTTGCATAAATCTGGGACCTCAGGTTGTACCTTAGGTAATTGATTATCTCTTTGGGCCCGGCGACAAAACCACCAATAGCAGCCATAGATTTTGCAAAAGCTCCAAAGTAGAGGTCAATTTGGTCAATGACACCATAATGCTCAGATGTTCCCCGGCCGTTTTCGCCCATCACTCCAAACCCGTGAGCATCGTCAATCAATATGCGGAACTTGTATCTCTTTTTGAGTTCAACGATTTTGTCAAGTATTCCAAGGTCGCCGGTCATTCCATAGACACCCTCGGTAATCAACAGTATGCCGCCGCCTGTCTCTGCAACCAGTTTGGTCGCCCTGGCCAGCGCTTTTTCGCATTTTTCTATGTCGTTGTGAGGGTAAACAATCCTTTGTCCCATGTGCAGCCTGACGCCATCCATTATACACGCGTGGGCTTCGGAATCATATACAATGATGTCGTGCCTGTTGACAAGGGCATCAATTGTGGAAACCATTCCTTGGTAGCCAAAGTTAAACAGGTAGGCATCTTCCTTGAGTTCGAAGTCTGCAAGCTCTCTCTCCAGCTTTTCGTGTAATTCGGTGTGACCCGACATCATCCTTGCTCCCATAGGGTATCCTAGCCCCCATTTTTCGGCAGCTTCGGCATCGGCTTTACGAACTTCGGGGTGGTTGGCCAGCCCAAGGTAATTGTTGAAAGTCCAGGCAAGAACTTCAGTTCCGTTGAAAGTCATCCTTGGCTGGATTTGTCCTTCCAGTTTTGGGAACATGAAATAACCGTGAGCTTTTTTGCGGTATTGTCCCAGCGGACCACCTTCGTCATTTTTAATTCGTTCAAAAATATCCATAGTTAATAATTGATTATGTGTATCTTATCCTTTGACCGATCCTTAATATGGAGTTACGCCGGATTCCATTAAGGGAGCATAGTTTTGTTATGGAAATACCTGTCCTCTGGGCAATCCTGCCCAAAGTATCGCCTTTACGAACAGTCCAGTACCTTATTTTGTCGATCTCTTTTTTATATTCGAAATGTTCTGCGTTAAGTGCCAGTATACTGTTTTTTACACTGGAACTGTTAAAGTCTATTATGTCGTTTGGATTGATAGGGTTGCCGAGGTATCTGATTTCGAAATGAAGATGGTATCCGGTAGATCTCCCGGTGTTACCTCCAAGCCCGATAGGTACCCCGGACTTTAAGGTGTCCCCTGGCCTCACTGTTATTTTGTTGAGGTGTGCATAAAGGGTTTCCAGTCCGTTGAAATGGCGGATCAAGACATAGTTGCCGTAATCCCTCGCCCTTTTGGTAATCCTTACAACTCCGTCAAAAGCGTTGAAAACACTATCCCCTTTATGGACTTTAAGATCTATGCCATAATGGTGCCTCCACCTGCGGAATCCAAAGTCCGATGTGACGTGTTTGACTGATGGCGGGCAATAGCCTGATACGTCAATCATTACTGTGTCAGACATATCTACAAGGCTTACCTGGTAAGGATTAATTTTTGTGTCGCTCCAGATGTCGTATTCTTCGGGCAGGTCGGAATATTCGACGCTGCGAAGGTAATCCAGTATTGGAACAATGGTTGACCTGTAGTTTGGTTTTGACCAAAAATCGGAATGGTATGGGTCATAACCGGGAAGCTTGGGGAGCGGGACAGAGGGTTTGTTTATGGTTGATGTCAAAGTCGCCGCCCTTTTCCTTTTTGAAAAAGCGGCAGTTTGAATTGATAATGCCGAAAAAGCAATGATGATAAACAAATACTTGATGGTACGGTTAAGCATCAATATTGGCGTATTTTGCGTGTGTTTCTATGAATTCCCTTCTCGGAGGAACTTCGTCTCCCATAAGCATTGAGAAGATACGGTCAGCCTCAACGGCATTGTCTATTGTAACCTGCCTGAGCAGCCTTGATTCCGGATTCATGGTGGTATCCCACAACTGGATGGCGTTCATCTCTCCAAGACCTTTGTACCGTTGTACATGTACTCCGGTATCACGGCCTTTGCCTATCCTTTCAATAGCTTCAACCCTCTCTTCGTCTGTCCAGCAATACTGCTCTTGCTTACCTTTCCTTACCAGGTACAAAGGTGGGGTTGCAATATATACGTGTCCGTTTTTGATCAGATCCTGCATGAACCTGTAGAAAAAGGTGAGTATCAGTGTGGCGATATGGCTGCCGTCCACATCGGCATCGGTCATGATTATCACTTTGTGGTACCTTAATTTCGAAAGGTTAAGTGCTTTGCTGTCTTCCTCGGTACCTATGGTTACTCCTAGTGCAGTATAGATATTACGGATCTCTTCGCTTTCGAAAACCTTGTGTTCCATGGCTTTTTCCACGTTGAGAATCTTACCCCTCAGAGGAAGTATCGCTTGGAAATTGCGGTCCCTGCCACTTTTTGCAGTTCCGCCTGCAGAGTCTCCCTCTACCAGGAATATCTCGGATACAGAAGGATCCCTGTTGGAACAGTCGGCAAGTTTACCCGGCAGCCCGGAGCCGGACATTACAGTTTTCCTTTGCACCATTTCCCTCGCTTTGCGGGCAGCATGACGGGCGGTAGCTGCAAGAATAACTTTGTCGATTATGATCTTTGCATCCCGAGGGTTCTCTTCCAGGTAGTTATCCAGTGCAGAGGTGGTTGCCTGGGATACGGCAGAGGTCACCTCTGAGTTGCCAAGCTTTGTTTTTGTCTGTCCTTCGAACTGGGGCTCTGCAACTTTGACAGAGATAATGGCAGTCAAACCTTCACGGAAATCGGCAGCATCTATCTCGAACTTGAGTTTGGAAAGCATCCCGTTTTTCTCGGCGAAGCTTTTAAGAGTAGTAGTAAGACCCCTTCGGAACCCTGTAAGGTGGGTACCCCCTTCTATAGTGTTGATGTTATTTACGTAGGAGTGGATATTTTCACTGAAGCCCGAATTGTATTGCATTGCAATTTCAATAGGAATCCCGGTTTTGTCGGTTTCCAGGTAAATGGGCTTATCGGTGAGCTTATCTCTTGTGCCATCGAGGAATTTGACGAATTCCAGAAGACCAAGTTCGGAATAGAAAGTCTCCACCCTGGGCCCACCATTCTCTTCCATATCATTGGCTTCCCTGTG
Source organism: Bacteroidia bacterium (assembly GCA_009929175.1). Classification (GTDB taxonomy): domain Bacteria; phylum Bacteroidota; class Bacteroidia; order Bacteroidales; family UBA932; genus Bact-08. Next base: position 92,768 of record SABC01000004.1, read on the forward strand.
GTCGGTAAGGGTAAGCTTAATCCCCTTGTTCAGGAATGCAAGTTCCCTTAGCCTGGCCGACAGAATATCGTAATTATAGAGCGTCCCCATGACAAAGATTTCGGGATCGGCCCTGAATGTTATGGTTGTACCGGTTACATCGGAGTCTTCCTCTACTTTTACAGGGTATTGGGGAACACCCCGGCTGTACTCTTGTACGAAATGTTTGCCTTCCCGGTATATATCTGCCCTCAGGTATTCCGAAAGTGCATTCACACACGATACTCCGACCCCGTGAAGACCTCCGGAAACCTTGTATGAGTCTTTTGAAAACTTACCTCCGGCGTGGAGCACAGTCAGCACAACTTCCAGGGCACTGCGACCCTCCTTTTCATGGATGCCTGTGGGAATCCCCCTGCCATTGTCGCTTACTGTAATTGAGTTGTCTTTGTTGATTGCTACCTCGATATGAGTACAGTAGCCTGCCAGGGCCTCATCAATCGAATTGTCGACAACTTCGTAAACCAAATGGTGTAATCCCCTGGAACCTACGTCTCCGATGTACATGGACGGTCTTTTCCTTACCGCTTCCAACCCCTCCAGAACCTGGATGCTCTCTGCTGAATATTGGCCGGCGGCCAAATTGGACTCATTTTCCTTCATCTTCTTTTGATCGATTTTTTAAGGAAACAAAGGTAATCAAATTCAAAAAAAAAACCTAATAAATTTACTTCATTTATCAGGTTGTAATGTGAGGCTATTTATTTGGATATCAGAGCTTAAATGAAATGCCTAAACCGCCGTTGAAACCTGGCATGGTATAAGTGCCGTATTCTACAATGGTTGAGTTTAAGATATTGTTGAGCTCGAGGTAAAACGATAGGTTTTTATTGTAGCTGTATGAGAGGGTAACGTTGGCCCTGAGGTATGCCCTTGTCTCGGCAACAGTCAAATTTTCCGGGGTACTCTCATAAACTATGCCCATGTTTGTGATGGTGGGTGTGTTGGATTTGAAAAGCAGATCTGCTGAGACAGCTATACGTTCTCTCCAATTGTACCGGCCGCTTGCCCTGATTGTTAATGGAGAATAATTGAAATGTTTGTCACTCTGGTTATCTTGGTCTTTGAAGGTGTAATACTCTGAGTTGAAAGATCCGCTGAATACGGTGCTGTAGTATGAGAGGTCGACTCCTGCTCCTAACCGGGTTTCGTCCCGGTAAAAAGCATCAATGCCGGCCCATGGTGATGTTGCAGAGTAAAACTGGTTTGGATTGGAGTAAAAATAGATTTGGTTGCGATACTCTTCGTAACCACCCCAAAAATTGAACGAGAAACGATCCATCAGGCTTCCCTTGATTCCGGCTCGGGCAATCACAGGTTGTTCTATATTTTTGATATGGATGTTTGGACTGATCCATGGATTGGATCTCAGCATCCTTTCGAATGTCATGAAGTTGTTTTGCCCATCGAGGAATCCATAAATCCAAAGCTTTTTTTGAACGACTTCAAGAGAGGCACTACCGCTAAAGTAAATGTTGTAATCATTGGTGGTGCCTTCCCACCATCTGTTGTATTTTAGCCCCAGCTCAAAATCCCACCGCCCTTTTTTGAAAGTATACCTTGGATGTAGTTGCAGGTTACTTCGGTTAAGAGTGTCGGAGTAGAGAGGGGTGGCTGCTTGGTAAGAGGCCCCGGCCATCAGTGTGTTGTAACCTGCAAAACCTGCACCGGCATCAATTGATACTGATACGGTCTTCTCTTTTGGATTGTGTGTGTTGAGGTCATATTGAGGAGGCAAAGCATGTAAGAAGAGCTCATCAAGGGTGAGGATGTCGGATTCACGGATGGTAAGGTGGTTGGATTCTGAGCTAAGTCCGGTGTAGGAAATATGAGTACTGTAATGGAACGAGTTGTTTTTTTTGTTCCTGGACCTGGCATACATGGAGACTTTTGAAACGTTGCTCCTCTTGCCCATGGAGTCCCTCATGGCTGAGGCTTCATTAAAGGAACTGTATTGGGCGTTGAGCCCGTAGTAGCTGGCTGCAATAGTTTCGTGTGCGGCATTTATTCCGATTTCCCCGTTTTTCCAGCGGAATACAGGATCAATGAAAAATCGGTTTAAGGAAGAAGGAGCTGAATTTTTCTGTTCTCCCGGCTCCAGTCTGCCGCCGTCTAGCTGGATGTTGGGGAGTTTGGACAAATATGAATTGTGCAGAGCCCCCATTGAGAGTGAGAATTTCTCTCCTGTCTTGGGCCTGATGAAAACCTCACCGTATGGGTTTAAAGGAAAATTGGAGCCGGCTTTTACAAACAACACAGGATAAGAGGGGGCTGCTCCGTGTTCTATGGTGGCAGCGGCAAGGGGACTGAACTCGTACAGATTTTTTATTGGTTTGTCAAAGATTGAATAATCAAATGAGAGGTTAAACCTGCCCAAAGAGTCGTGGAAATTTCCCAGGAGTTTGCCCTTTGTTATCTCCATCAGGCGAGTGTCAAAATCCCTTTTTACCTCAAGGGTAGGGTCAATTGTCTGCTGGGCGGTAACCGGGGCTGCCAGGAAAAAGATTGCAATTATTGTGTGTATAAGCCTATTTGTTCTCATTACTAGTCTTTTTAATCTCTTCAATCCTTGAAAGTCTGATCTTTAACTGTTCCTCAATGTCGTCGCGGGTATCGCTTTGGTAGGATTCCAATATGCTTTTATAGGTTGCCTCTGCCTGCTCCAGATTACCCCTTTCGGCAAAACTATCTCCTAAAAGTATATAGCTTTTTGCAAGCCAGTAGCTTTGCGGAGTCCTAGAGTCGGCAAAATCATAAACTTCTTTCTCTACCTTTGAAAATTCTCCTTTGTCAAAAGCATCTGATATGATAAGATATGTGCTCTCTGCCCCTTCGGGGGTCATTTTGGACTTGGCAAGCTCTTTGAGATACCTGAGTGCTGTTTCCCTTTCGCCTGATAGGTAGTGTGATTTGGCAATTACATAATTGCATCGCACTTTGTCGTTTTCGGATATGTTGAGACTCAAAGCCCTGCCAGCTTCGGATATGGCATTTGCAAATTGTCTGTCCATAAAGTACGAGTTCATCAGTCCTTTTGCAGCTTCGATAATATTGTTTTCCAGTTTTGCAATCCTTGATAGTGAGGAGTATGCTTTGGCTGCCTGCCTGTAATTCTCAAGATTGTAGGAAATCCTGGCATAATTGAGTGTGGCCAGTTCGGTAAAGGAGCCTTCTCCAATCTCCATGACTTTGAGGAATGCATCGAGGGCCAAATCGGGTTTGGCTATTTTTTGGTATGACTCCCCAAGGTAAAACCATGCTTGAGCGCTTTTGGTACCCTGTGGGTAGCTTTTGAGGAAAGAGTTGAGGGAGGTTATTGCCTGAGCGTGGTTGCCCGATAAAAACTGTTTTTCGGCAGAACTGAAAATAATGAGTTCCCTTTCCGAAGAACTCCTGGTTTGAGACATACCAAGCCCGTCAAGGTAGCTAAGGAATTCCTCAGCCCTGCCGGAATCTTTGTAGATGTTTTCCAGCCCGGCTACCGCATTTTGGGCCTCAGGAGATTTAGGGTTCTCTTCCAGTATCTGTTTGTAGTACCCTATTGCCTTATTGCTCTCACCTTTGTTAAGATATACAAGCCCAAGTTCCAGTAAGGCCTTGGGATGGTACGTTGTGTTTGAATAGCTGTTGCTCAGCTCAGTAAGATAGGCTATAGCTTGGTCATCTTCTCCTGTCTGGATAAGAGTCCTTCCAAGTTCGTAAAGTATTTCGGGGTAAAGGGTGCCTGAGACAGCACCTTGTGTGACCAATTCTTTGAGCAGAGTACCTTTTTCCTTTTCCTTGCCCAGCAACCCTGTGACAATGGCAACCTGGTACCTGGAGTATTGCTTGAGTAACCTGTTGGATGGAGATACGGCAGAAAAAGCATTGATTGCATCTTCGTACTTTCGTTGCATGAAGAGGCAGTCACCAAGCCGGGCAGTGGCCTCATCGTAATAAAGAATCTCTCCTCTTGAGAGATTGAGGTACCTTTTGAACCAGGATTCGGCTTTAGGGAAGTCCCCCAGCTTGAAGTAGCCGTAGGCAAGGTTGTAGAGGGCTGTCGGATACTCGTTGCTTCCTTTGAAATGCTGGTTGTTGGTGGCCAGCTCCAGGTTGATCTCCACCGACCTCCTGAATTGGTTGTTCCGGTAGTAGGCCTCTGCAAGCCAAAAACGGGTTACATTATACAGGCTGGTGTTGTACTGTCCGTTAGTCATGGATAGTTCAAATACCTGGATGGCATCACGGTATGCCCCCAGGGAAAGCAGCTGCATCCCCCTCAGGAAGGTTGCTTTTTGAAGGTTGACAATATCTTTGGACGAGGGATTGCGGATTGTCCTGAGTGCCTCGATTGCCGACTTGTAATCCTGGTTCACAAGATAAGAGTTTGCAACGTAGTTTTGGATTTCGTTGAACTTATCTTCAGAGGGGGAGTAGGTGTCAAGGTAGCGACGGAATGGCGAGATATCGGAGTTGAGGTCAAATGACAACTTTGCGTAATTGAACATTGCATCTTCTTTGATGGTAAGGTCATACAACCCTTGAGAAGCAATTTTGAAACTATTTAGGGCCTCCACCTTGTTTTTTGTCTCGATGTAACACCTTCCCATGTGGTATGCTGCGTTTTGTGTAAGGCTGTCGTCTTCTCCGGTCACTTGGGCAAACAGCTCTATAGCTTCGTCAAACTTGCTTTGACTGTAGGCAATCATGGCTGCATAGTAAATCTCGCTCCTCGAAAGTGAGCTGCGCGACAGGGTGTATCTGTCAAAATAAAACTTTGCCTTTTGGTTATCACCCAAAGCAAAGAATGATTCTGACACAAGTCGCGCACTTTTGTCTTTATGTTCGCCTGAAAGTTGGTTGTATAGCGATTCACCGTTAATAACCACATAGTTGTGGTCTCCCATCATAAAATGGCTTTCGAGAAGGTAGTAACGACTCAAAAGGTTGAACCTGGGGTCCTTTTCGATCTTGGCAAAATAGCCGGAGGCATTTATGAAATCTTTCTTTAGGTAGTAAGTATGAGCCAGATAGTATGTTGCCGGAGCAGTATATCCATCGTAAAAGGAGTTGATTACCACCAAAAGTTTTTCGGTTGCCTGTTGAATGTCTCCCCCTTTCAAATGAGAATAACCGGTTTTGAAGTGGTATTCGTTCCTGAGTTTACGCTCCAGCCTGCCAGGATTAATTGTGCCGTAAACAGAGAGTGCTCCGGCAAAATCGTTTTTGTCGAACAGGTATCCTGCGTACCTGAATCTGACCAATGGTAGCATGGAACTCTCTCCGTATAGTTTTTCGAATCGGGAAAATTTGCCAACGGCATCGGAGTGTGAAGATTCTATTGCTATTAGTGTCATATACCCCTCTATCCCGGGCAGTAATCCGCTTTTTTGCTGCATGGCTGTGGGTACAATCTTTTGGAGAAGCTGGTATGACGGCTCCAGCATACCTTTGTGGTACAGCTCAATTGCGTTTTTATAGTATTCCCTTATATCGTCGCCGGTATCCCGGCCTGCCAGCAATGTTATTTGCATGGTGGCAAGAAGCAATATTACAAAAAGTAATTTTGGGTTGCCGGATAGTTTCATTGTACTTTTATTGGATTTAATATTCATTTAAGGTTCAAATTTAGTAAATTTGCCAGAATAATGGTTAAAATTATGCAGGAAGAGAAGAGCCCTTTGATTGAACTGACCGGATGTGATATTGCAAAAGAGGAGAACTTGATACTGACCGATGTCAGCATCAAGGTATACCGCGGAGATTTTGTTTACGTGATTGGAAGGGTTGGAAGTGGCAAGACCTCAATAATCAAGACGATTATCGGAGAGATACCTTTAAAAAAGGGGAGTGGAACAGTTGCGGGCTTCTCGCTCGAGAAACTTCGGGACCGTGAAATACCGTACCTAAGGAGGAGGATTGGTGTGGTTTTCCAGGATTTCCAGCTGTTGTCGGACAGATCTGTATACGAAAACCTACACTTTGTTTTGATGGCTACCGGCTGGAGGAACAACAAGGAGACCGACAATTTAATACGCGAGAGGCTGGAAAGTGTCGATATGTTACGCAAAAGCCACAAAATGCCCCACCAGCTTTCGGGCGGGGAGCAGCAAAGGGTGGCTATAGCAAGGGCTTTGCTCAATAACCCCGAAATCATTCTTGCAGATGAACCTACAGGTAACCTGGATTCCGAAACGGCGATGGAGATAATGCAGTTATTTACCGAGATCCACAGGCTTTACGAGCCATCAATCATCTTTGTTACCCACAACCGTGCACTCTACAAGAGATACCCAGGGAGGGTTCTGGTATGTGAAAATATGAATTGCAGGGAGTTGGAGATGTCTGAAGAGATCGACCTGACACAATTGCTGGATATTTGACAGTTATGACAAAAAAAGAGAGGTACAGGTTTGTCCTTGATTGGTTTGGGACCAATATGCCGGTTGCAGAGAGCGAACTCTCCTATAGGAATCCTTTTGAACTTTTGGTTGCCGTTATACTGTCTGCACAGTGTACAGACAAAAGAGTCAATATTGTAACTCCTGCTTTATTTGACAAATTCCCCGATGCCCTTTCGATGAGCCGGTCAAATGCGGATGATATTTTCAATTATATTTCTTCTGTTACATATCCAAGGAACAAAAGCAACCACCTGTACAACATGTCCTTGATGCTTGTTAATGAGTTTGGTTCACAGGTTCCTTCCGATGTGTCACTGCTGCAAAAGCTACCGGGAGTAGGCCGCAAAACAGCAAATGT
>SABC01000088.1 GCA_009929175.1 Bacteroidia bacterium
CTGAATGCATAAATGCTCTGTGCATCGTCACCCACAACACACAAATTCCTGTGCAGGGAACTAAGCTTTTTTACTATAAGGTACTGGGCATAGTTGGTATCCTGATACTCGTCTACCAGGATAAATGAAAAACGGTTGCGCAACTTTTCCAGTACCTCCGGGAAATCCCTTAACAAAATATTCGTATACAATAGAATATCGTCAAAATCCATAGCTCCGGACTGCCTGCAACGTTTCTCATACATAGCATATATTTCCCCTATGCGCGGCATTTTCGCGACGGCATCATTTTGTTGCAAAGCAGGAGTATTGATGTATGTTGCAGAGGTAACCAGGTTGTTCTTTGCCATGGAAATACGGGAAAGCACACTTGCAGGTTTGTAAAACTTTTCGTCCAGGTTCAGGTCTCTTATGCAATTTCGGATGGCACTCCTGGAATCGGAAGTATCATAAATTGTAAAGGCAGAGGGGAACCCTAGCAAAGCGGCATCCTCCCTCAGGAACCTTACAAATACAGAGTGGAATGTTCCCATCCACAACCATCTGGCACTCTCCTTTCCGACAAGTGAAGAGATCCTCTCCTTCATCTCCTTGGAGGCTTTGTTGGTAAAAGTAAGGGCCAAAACCGAAGAGGCTCTGTGTCCGTGGTTTAAAATATTGGCTATACGGCAGGTAAGCACTCGGGTTTTCCCCGACCCTGCCCCCGCTATTATGAGTGAGGGCCCCTCAAATTCTTCAACTGCCTGTTTTTGTGCAGCATTCAACCCCTCAGTTATAGTTAAAAATTCTCCTTTCATTGCCACAAAATTATAAATATTGTGTATCTTTGCGGCAAAATATTTGAAATATAATGTCAAACCACATTCGATTACGCAAAGGGCTCAACATTCCGCTGCAAGGCGAGGCTCAGCCCAAAATTACCAAAACAATATCGCCGGGTATTGTTGCTGTAAAGCCAACCGATTTCAAAGCGTTTAATCCCAAGATACTGATCAAGGAGGGAGAGGAGGTCAAAGCGGGAACACCGGTTCTTGCCGACAAGAAACGTCCCGACATCAAACTCTGCTCTCCGGTGAGCGGTGTAGTCAAGGAGATTGTCCGCGGCGACAAAAGGAAACTGCTTGCAATAACAATTGAGGCAAACGAGAAGACAGAGTACTTACCAATAGAGATACCCCAGGTCAGGACCGCAACCCGCGAAGAGATCATCAGTACTCTCATGGAAAGCGGTCTTTTTGCTGCCATAAAACAGCGCCCCTACGGCACTATCCCCGACCCTGCCATCGAACCCAAAGCAATTTTCGTATCAGGTTTTGACTCTGCACCCCTTGCACCCAACCTCAGCTTTGCACTTAAGGCCGAGACCGGGAACATCAAGGTTGCGGTGGAGTTGCTCAACAAACTCACCAAAGGCGGTGTACATATATCTCTCCATGCATCGGATTACGCAAGCAGCCCTTTCCATAAAATCGAAAAGGCCATAATGCACACCTTTGACGGCCCGCACCCTGCCGGGAACGTAGGAGTACAGATTCACCATGTGAGTCCCGTAAACAAAGGGGAAACAGTATGGACACTGGATATGTACGCACTGGCAGCCATCGGCAAGCTCTTTACAAAAGGAATTTACGATGTCAAAAAGGTCATAGCCATCACAGGACCAAGGGCAAACAACCCATCCTATATCGAAACCGTCCCCGGAATGTCCATGACCCAAATCAAGGAATATGTGAACAGGGACGAGAAAGAGGAGCTGCCTGTAAGGTACGTCAGCGGCAACGCCCTCACAGGAGATAACGTGACCGGGGAGGGACACCTGGGCTTTTTCCACAACCAGGTCACCCTTTTGAGCGAAGGCAAATACTACGAAATGTTCGGATGGATCAAACCAATGAGGCTAAAGAAATTCAGCATCTCACGCTCATACTTTTCATGGCTCTTCCCCAAAAAGCAATATGCTCTGGACACCAACCTCAACGGCGGCGAAAGAGCCCTGGTAATGACAGGAGTATACGAAAAAGTCACCCCTATCGACATTTACCCGATGCACCTGATCAAGGCAATCCTTGCCGGAGACATCGATAAAATGGAGGCGTTGGGTATATATGAGGTAATCGAAGAGGACCTTGCACTTTGCGAATTTGTATGTCCTTCCAAAACCGAGATCCAGCATATAGTTTCAAAGGGGATCGAACTCATGATTAAAGAAATGTCGTAATAAGAGATAGAGATGAAAGCAATAAGAAAATTAGTAGATAATATAAAACCCACTTTCAGCAAAGGTGGGAAACTGGGCTTTTTGCACTCCACCTTCGATGCCTTCGAGACCTTTTTGTTTGTACCCGACGTGGTAACTGCAAAAGGGACCCACATACGTGACAGCATTGACCTTAAGAGGACAATGACCATAGTGATCATGGCCCTTGTACCTGCATTGCTGTTTGGAATGTGGAACACCGGTCACCAGCACTTCCTTTCTACAGGTGCAGAGACGGACTTTCTGGCAACCTTCTTTTACGGGTTCTGGAAAGTGATTCCCATGGTAATAGTATCATATGGTGTGGGACTAGGGATTGAATTTGCTGCAGCCCAAATCAGGGGTCACGAAGTTAACGAAGGCTACCTGGTTACAGGGATGCTCATCCCGCTTATCATGCCTGTGGACCTTCCCTTGTGGATGCTTGCCCTGGCAGTTGCATTTTCCGTTATAATAGGCAAGGAGGTATTCGGCGGAACAGGAATGAACATATGGAACCCCGCACTTATCGCCAGGGCATTTGCATTCTTCGCCTACCCCTCTTATATGTCCGGAGACAAAGTCTGGATAGCCGGCCTTGGAAAAGGGGAAGGTATCGTGGACGGTTTCTCTGGAGCAACACCCCTCGCCAACGCACAAGCAGGATTGGAGTTACCCTCTTTCCAGGACATGTTTTTCGGGTTTATTCCAGGTTCTGTGGGAGAGACCTCTACGCTTGCCATTTTAATTGGTGCGGCCTTGCTCATATACACCGGCATAGCCAGCTGGAAGATCATGGTTAGCACCGTTGCCGGAGGATTACTCACAGGATTGTTGCTCAATGCTCTGGCTCCATCTCCTGATTCATACCTTGCTATTCCGGCATGGTACCATCTGGTTATGGGAGGTTTTGCATTCGGAGCTGTTTTCATGGCAACCGATCCGGTAACAGGAGCACAGACAGAGAGAGGCAAATGGATATACGGATTCCTTATCGGGCTGTTGGCCGTAACAATCAGGGTTTTCAATCCGGGATACCCGGAGGGTATGATGCTTGCCATCCTTCTCATGAACACCTTCGCTCCTTTGATCGACCACGTTGTAGTACAAAAGAATATCAAACGCAGGCTCAGGAGAGCTGCCGTAAAATAGATTAAAAATATGGATACAAATAAAAATTCATACACAATCATATACGCTGTCATAATGGTTATTGTGGTAGCTGTGGTACTCGCACTTGCGGCATCCCTCCTAAAGGAGAGGCAGCAAAGGAACGTGGAGATTGAGAGAAAGCAGATGATCCTTAAATCGGTGAAGCTTGCATCAGAGGCCTCTGCAGCAGCCGACAAGGATAGCTACATTGAGCAGGAATATGCCAAATACATCACCGACAGTTCGATTGTCCGCGATGGTGCAGAGTTGACCCTTTATATCTGCAATGGAGACAACGGGGAGAAATTTTATGTGATCCCGGTACTAGGTGCAGGATTGTGGGGGCCTGTATGGGGCTATGTTTCACTCAAGGATGACTACAACACAATTTACGGTGCTGTGTTTGACCACAAAAGTGAAACACCGGGTTTGGGTGCTGAGATTTCTACAGACGCATTTGCTTCACAGTTTGGTGGTAAAAGCATTTTTGACAGCAACGGGAATTACGTTTCGGTAAAAGTTGTCAAGGGTGGAGCAAAAGCCGGCAGCCAACATGAGGTTGATGCCATTTCCGGTGGAACCATCACCTCTCAGGCTGTAGAAGAGATGCTGTTCAAAAACATCAATGAATACCTGGATTTCTTCTCTTCACAGGCCAAAACCCGTGCAGAGGCCATCAAGGCGATGAGTGAAGCTCAGGCTGCTGCCGATTCACTATCTGTAACTAATCAAATGGAAAACAATTAGTGCTATGGACAAAAAGATATTTATAGAACCTTTATTCAAAAACAACCCGGTATCGGTACTGGTATTGGGGATATGCTCTGCACTGGCCGTTACGGTCAAATTGGAGCCCGCTCTGGTGATGGCCCTTTCGGTAACCATTGTGCTGGGATTTTCGGAGGTGATCATCTCCCTCATAAGGAATACTATTCCAAACAGGATCAGGATAATTGTGCAACTGGTGGTTGTGGCTATGTTGGTGATTCTTGTAGACCAGATACTCAAAGCTTTTGCATACGAAGTGAGCAAACAGCTCTCGGTTTTCGTAGGACTGATCATTACCAACTGTATAATAATGGGGCGTATTGAGGCATTTGCGCTGGGCAACAAACCTCTGCCCGCTTTCATAGACGGAATTGCCAACGGGATAGGCTATGGAATAATCCTGGTTGCAGTTGCGTTCTTCCGTGAACTTTTCGGATCCGGCACCTTGTTCGGAGTACAAATTGTACCGGCATCGTGGTACATTAAGAATGGCGGGTTTTACGAAAACAACGGGCTTTTCATTCTCCCTCCTATGGCCCTTATTTTGGTAGGTATTTTCATTTGGGTACAAAGGAGCATCCAAAAAGAGTTGATTGAAAAACAATAACACATTACAATTATGCAAGATTTAGTAAGTTTGTTCGTCAAGTCTATATTTGTAGACAACATGGTATTTGCATATTTCCTTGGAATGTGTTCATACCTGGCAGTATCAAAAAACATCAAAACAGCTGTTGGCCTTGGATTGGCAGTTATATTCGTACTAGGAGTGACTCTGCCTGCCAACTACCTGCTCAACGAATATATCCTCTCTCCGGGAGCCCTGGCATGGCTCAATCCGGACTACGCTTCGGTTGACCTCAGCTTTCTTAGTTTTATCATTTTCATAGCGGTAATCGCCTCAATAGTACAGATTGTGGAAATGGTGGTAGAGAAGTTTACCCCCGGGCTCTATTCGTCCCTGGGCATATTCCTTCCCCTGATTGCCGTGAACTGCGCCATTCTTGGCGGAGCTCTTTTCATGCAGGAGAGGGCATATGAAACCCTTGCAGAGGCCACTGTATTCGGTCTTGGCTCGGGACTGGGATGGTTCCTGGCCATTGTTGCCTTGGCTGCAATCCGCGAAAAACTATCCTACTCGCAGGTTCCTGCCCCTCTTCGCGGACTGGGTATAACCTTTATAGTAGTAGGTCTCATGGGCATTGCCTTTATGAGCTTTATGGGAATTAAACTATAGGAAGCAAAATCATGAATTTAACACTAATAACAATTTTATCCATAGCAGCGTTCATGCTGGTAACCCTTTTACTGGTAGCACTGCTTCTATATGCAAAATCCAAACTCACTCCTTCGGGAAAGGTCAAGATGACCATCAACCAGGAAAAAGAGCTGGTTGTCTCCCCGGGCGAGAGTGTACTTTCTACATTATCAAACAACAAGATATTCCTTCCCTCTGCCTGTGGTGGTGGCGGAACCTGCGGTATGTGCAAATGCCGGGTAACTTCGGGTGGTGGCGAAATACTCCCTACCGAAGTAGGTTTCTTCACCCGTAAGCAGCAACAGACCCAGTGGCGCCTGGGTTGCCAGGTAAAGGTCAAGGAAGACATCGAGATAGAGGTTCCCGAAGAGGTTCTGGGAATCAAGAAGTGGGAGTGCGAAGTTGTCAGCAACAACAACGTTGCTACCTTTATCAAGGAGTTTGTTGTACAGCTTCCCGAGGGAGAACACCTCAAGTTCAAGTCCGGCGGGTATATCCAGATCGATATCCCTCCATGCGAGGTGGACTTCTCAAAAGACATCGCGGTACAACCCGAGTTCCACGAGGATTGGGATAAACTCAATATCTGGGGTCTCAAAATGAAGAACTCCGAGCACACCTTCCGCGCCTACTCTATGGCCAACCACCCTGCAGAGGGCAACATAATCATGCTCAACATCCGTATTGCCACCCCGCCCTGGGACCGCAGCAAAGGCACATTCATGCCGGTAAATCCCGGTGTTTGCTCATCCTACATTTTCTCGCGCAAACCTGGCGACAAAGTGACAATTTCGGGACCTTACGGCGAATTCTTCATCAAAGAGACCGACAACGAGATCGTATTCGTAGGAGGTGGTGCCGGAATGGCGCCCATGCGTTCTCATATCTTCCACCTCTTCCATACAGAAAAGACTACACGAAAAGTTAGTTTCTGGTATGGCGCCCGCTCTTTGAGGGAGGTCTTTTACGAAGAGGAGTTCCGGGCAATTGAGAAAGAGTTCCCCAACTTCACATTCAACCTCGCCCTAAGCGAACCCAAGCCCGAAGACAACTGGACAGGCTATACAGGCTTCATCCACAAAGTTCTTTTGGACAACTACCTCAGCAAACACGAAACACCCGAAGATATCGAATACTACCTCTGCGGCCCCCCCATGATGAACAGCGCAGTCACAACCATGCTGGACAACCTGGGAGTCCCCGAAGAGAACATCGCCTTCGACGACTTTGGAGGATAACCAAAAGAGGGCATGCATCCCTCGGATAAATTAACAACTTGCAGAGGCTTAGTGCCTTGAGGCATCCCTGCCAGGAAGCATCCCTCGGATAAATTAACAACATGCAGAGGCTTAGCTTGTTGCGGTCTTCCGTTCATTTTCAGGCGGTTGCAGAGCCCATTGCGGCTTCCTCTGCCT
>SABC01000269.1 GCA_009929175.1 Bacteroidia bacterium
ATGAAACAATTCATGAATAAATGTTTAGGCGCATTTATACTTTCACTTCTGGTACAGGTAGGTTGCAGCAAAGAGCTGCAGCCTATCGGTCCAGTCGTCGAAAAACCGGTGACCTCGAAGCAATCCATTACAGATATGGTGCTTATCTACGAGGGAGGCGCACACCGTAAGGAGGTGTGGAATACCACCCTGTTCGAACCCTATGTGGTAACGAAAGATCAGCAGAACAACTATCACTGGATGTTCGATGCCTTTCTGTTCCTCGAAATCAAGGACGGTAACGGCCGGGGTTTTGCATCCTATTACGAAAAGCTTCCTGCCCGTAAGCAGGAATGGCAGACTCTCATTAACAGGTATTTTCAGCCGGGCAATGCCATCTGTGCATTAAACGACTGCATCGAACAGTTTAAAAGCAAGGTAGGAAAAGCCCCGGCCAAGCGACAGGTGGTGGTCTTTATCCCCGAACCTATCCCTAACCAGAAAGATTGGGGCGATATAAACGGCGAAGCGATGGATTTCTCCAAGCAGACCCATCGTATCAATGCCATCAAATGGTTTATCCGTACGGTACAGGAAAAGTTTAAGAGTGCCAATCTCCAGAACCTCGAACTTCACGGTTTTTACTGGGTGGCCGAAGAGGCTACCAACAGCCGTGACCTTACCAACGAGGTAAGTCAGTATCTCCGTCAGAACAACTATTCCTTCAATTGGATACCCTATTTTACAGCCGATGGATGGAAACAGTGGAAGTCCCTTGGTTTTCATAAGGCGTGGCTGCAGCCCAACTACTTCTTCAAAGACTATATAACCTTCGGTCGACTCGATTCCGCTTTTCAGAGGGCTACGGCAAACGGTATGAGTCTGGAGCTGGAGTTCGACGATAACGCCCTTAAGAAGTACGGCAAGGGATACAAGCTTGAAAATTATCTCAATGTCTTTCAGGAACGAGGGGTGTTGGACTCCATGAGCGTTGCCTACTACCAGGGAGGCTCTTCCCTGTACAAACTTTGGGCCTCACCCGAGGCGGAAGACAAAGCCCTGTACAGACGATTGGCCGACATCATCGTACGCCGGCAGGAAAACGGAATCCGCAGCAAATAAAAGAGCTTCTACCCTGGGTTGATTCAAGCAACCTCAGGTACCTAAACAAGAAAAAGTCTCCCTGTAAAGGAGGCTTTTTCTTGTTTAAACAGGGCCGTATTTAAACCATTCAAGTCTTTTATTTGCAAAACAAAGGCCGTTTTAACTATAATAGGGAAGGTATGTTAAAATCGTATTTGCAATACGGAAA
>SABC01000270.1 GCA_009929175.1 Bacteroidia bacterium
CATTGTCGTCGAACGTGTCCTCTTTATAATGGACAGGGACCACTGTGATACGGAAACAGCTACGGTACAGGCCATGAGGGACGTTACAGGACCCATGGTAGCCACCACGCTGGTATTCCTTGCAATATTCGTGCCGGTCGGTTTTATGGGAGGCATTACGGGTCAGATCTATAGGCAGTTTGCTGTTACCATATCATTCTCAGTAGTCTTTTCTTTGATCGTTGCACTT
Organism: Bacteroidia bacterium; assembly: GCA_009929175.1. Classification (GTDB taxonomy): domain Bacteria; phylum Bacteroidota; class Bacteroidia; order Bacteroidales; family UBA932; genus Bact-08. The sequence goes on from SABC01000270.1 coordinate 230, forward strand.
ACACTCAGCCCTGCAATGTGTGCTCATTTGCTTAAAAAAGTTCACCAGAAAGAAAGCGGGCCGTTGAAATGGTTCAACGATTTATTGGGTGTTTCAACTCAAAAATACGTTGCCGGTTCAGTCTGGCTTGCCAGCAGAAAGGTGATAACAGTCGGGATGCTTACTGCTGTTATTGCGGCAGCAGCATTTTCGGCCAAATACCTGCCGACAGAATTTCTCCCCAATGAGGACCAGGGAGCTGCCTTTGCAGCGATCCAGCTGCCTGAGGGTGCAAGCATAGCTAGGACACAGGCTGTAATGGACAAACTTATTCCACAGATAAAGGATATCCCCGGAGTTAAATTTGTAATGGGAATAAAGGGCTACAGCATAATTGGTGGAGCGAGCGAGAACATGGGTACAATAATCATGCCACTTGAACACTGGGAGGAGAGAAAGTCAAGGGAAAAGAGCCTGCAGAGTATAGTGGGGAAGATAGTAGCAATTGGCTCATCTGTTCCTGAGGCTCAGATAAATGTTTTTACCCCACCTGCCATACAGGGGCTGGGGATAAGCGGCGGGATCGATATGCGGCTGCAGTCAAGGCTTGAGAATGATCCTGAAAAGATGGCTATGGTTCTTCGGGATTTCGTGGGAAAGATAAACCAGATACCGGGAGTCCTCTATGCATACAGCACCTACACATCCAATACGCCACATCTCTTCCTGGACATTGACAGGGAGAAGGCCGAGATGTTCAATGTACCGATCGGAAACATTTTCTCCACTCTGCAGACATACTTTGGCTCGGCCTACATAAACGACATCAACATAGGTACCCAGGTCAACAAGGTATTAGTGCAGTCTGACTGGAATTTCAGGAACAATATGAGCAAAATTGGAAACATATTTGTAAACAGCACAAAAGGAGATCCTGTCCCGCTCCAGACCCTGGTCTCAATTAAGAATCTGGTCGCTCCGAGGTCCATTGCCCGCTATAATCTCTATCCCAGTGCGGCCATAACCATAGTTATGAAACAGGGATTTTCTACGGGACAGGGCATCACAAGTCTGAGAGAG
>SABC01000089.1 GCA_009929175.1 Bacteroidia bacterium
TTGGTGGATGCTGTAAAGATTATGATACCAAAATTCATGTTGGACAAACGTCTTTCAAAATTCAGGGTTAAACTTTGATGGCACTACTCCTAACATATCTTTTTTTAGCAGTCTTTGTCTCCTTTTTGTGTTCCATCATGGAAGCAGTACTCTTAACCACGCCACTCTCTTTTGTGGAGATGAAGGAGAGGGAGGGGAGCAGGGGAGCTTCGGTATTCCGCAAGCTCAAGGGTAATATAGACAAGCCTTTATCTGCCATACTTACCCTAAATACAATAGCTCACACAATTGGTGCTGCAGGCGTGGGAGCCCAGGCTGCCGTTGTTTTCGGGGATGCATATTTCGCTCTGATTTCGGCTGTCCTGACCATCATAATACTTGTCTTTTCGGAGATCCTGCCCAAGACCATCGGGGCCTATTACTGGAAGTCACTGGTTGCTTTTTCGGGATATGTGATCAACGGGATGGTGTTGTTGTCTTACCCATTGGTGGTTGTTTCGGAGGCCTTTACACGGATGATAGCCCCTAAGGGCACCAACGGCTCTTCGGTAAGCCGGGAAGAGTTCTCTGCAATGGTGGATATCGGAACCCGCGAAGGTGTGATTGGGTCGGCCGAAAGCAAAATCATCCAGAATATAATCAAACTGAGGAACATAAAGGTAGAGGAGGTCATGACACCACGTGTAGTGGTGGAGACTGCTCCCGAGGAGATGACAATTGCCAGCTTTCACAAGGTCAGGAGTTACCGGCATTTTTCCCGAATCCCTGTTTATTCAAACGGAAACAAGGAGGAGATTTCGGGGTTCGTCCACAGGCAGGATGTTACCGAAAACATGGCCAACGATAATTTTGAGCTTACCCTTGCAGAGATAAAACGTCCCATAATTGTGGTTCCCAACCTTCAGCCGCTTACAGTGTTGTGGGAGAGGCTTTTGGAGAAAAAAGCACACATTGCATTGGTTGTAGATGAATACGGTGGCTTTGAGGGTATAGTAACCCTGGAAGATGTGATAGAGACCATCTTGGGGCTCGAAATCATGGACGAGAGGGATGTTACTGCCGATATGCAGCAATATGCCCGTGAGCGGTGGAAGCAGCGTCTCTCAAAATATGAAGGGATCTCTCCCGGTTTGCCGGAAAAGACCCCTCAATTTTAAAAAGGAGAAGCTCCTATCCTGGTTTTTACTCGAGTATAGATATTATTTTTGAGGCGAGTTTGTGGAAACTTGCCCCGTCAGCTCTGTCGTTCAAAGCAATGGGGCTGCCGTTATCGCCACCCTCCCGTATGCTCTGTACCAGGGGTATCTGCCCAAGCAGCGGAACGTCGAACTTCTCTGCCATTTTTTTGCATCCCTCTTTTCCAAATATGTAGTATTTGTTGTCGGGTAACTCTTCGGGCGTAAACCAAGCCATGTTCTCTACAAGGCCCAGGACGGGTTTGTTGATTCCCTCGGAGCGGAACATGTTGATTCCTTTCTCTACATCGGCCAGTGCCACCGGTTGCGGAGTGCTCACAACAATTGCTCCCGAGAGAGGTATGTCGCTCACCATTGAGATATGTATGTCGCCTGTTCCCGGAGGAAGGTCTGCCAGTAAAAAGTCCAGTTCTCCCCACTGGATTTGCAGGATCATCTGTTTTAGTGCATTGCTTGCCATCGGGCCTCTCCATATAAGAGGTTGGTCGGGTTTGGAAAAATACCCTATGGACATCCATTTGACCCCGTACTTTTCTACAGGTATGATCATTTCCTTACCGCTGGAGTCATCCACCAAAGGTTTGTAATCTTCGGTTCCTGTCATGATTGGTATGGATGGTCCGTAAACATCGGCATCTGTAAGCCCTACTCGGTACCCTGCCTTTGCAAGTGCAATTGCCAGGTTCACCGAAACAGTCGATTTACCCACGCCGCCTTTGCCCGAGGCGATTGCTATTATGTGTCCCACATGAGCAATTGCTTCCTGTCCAAGCTCGACTGTATGCCTTTTCTTGATCTTTCTCTCCCTTACAAGCTCCATTATAGAGAGTTTGAACTCCTGGCCGGGGAAAGCATCCCTCAACGCCTTTTCGCAGCTCTTCTTGATTGTGGACGATAAAGGATCGGGCGACGGAAACACCAGCTTGAACCTGATCTTCCCATCTTCTGCCTTGATATCCTCTACCATCTCCATGGAAACAATATCCCTCTCATGTACCGGATGCATAACACCCCTGAGCACCTCTTCAATTTTCTGTATATCCATTATTATAAACTTAGATTAAACAAAACAAAAATAACACATTTTGGTTTAACACCGCCAGGACCCATCCCTCGGATAAATTAACAACTTGCAGAGGTTGAGTGTGTTGCGGCTTCCAGGCCGGGGTCCATCCCTCGGATAAATTAACAACTTGCAGAGTCTGTGTGTGTTGCAGCTTCTCGTTTATTTCCAGAGGGTTGCGGAGATTACGGCGGCTCCCTCTGCCTGGGGGCCATGCCGCCTTGTGCAACGCAGTTTTCGTTTAACGCTCTTTTCCTCGTTTTTTACGGGCCTGCGGAACTCCTCCCTGCGGTCGTCTAGCACTCCTCGGCTGTTAACCGCAAACTCTTTGTCAAAACCGCTACCGGGTCCATCCCTCGGATAAATTAACAACTTTCATATAATGTGCTAGTTGTGTAACGTACTCATTTTTAATAATATGTTAATTTATCCGAGAGATGAGTCGATTTATATAATGTGCTAGTTGTGTAACGTGCTCATTTTTAATAATATGTTAATTTATCCGAGAGATGAGTCGATTTAATTTATCCGAGGGATGCGTGCCCGCAGGGGAGCGGTCTAGAGGGATGCGTTCAGGAGGGCGGCGAGGCGATAGCCGGCACGGAGGACCATGTCTCGTCCAAGGGGACCGAAAACTTGTAGTTGTTCTTTGGTGATTGTGCTGCCGGGCAGAGGTTCAAAGACGGGATCAAGACGACCTGCGATGTCGCGGCACCAATCTTCGATACTCCCTTTTTGTATCTCTTTTTTCCTGCGAAGTGCTTCCTTACGGCTTAAGGACCCGTTTATCAAAGGGTCGCAATAATATGCAAAATCGACAGGTCCGCCTATATAACGGTCTACTAAGATATTGGTATCCCAAATGTTGTGGTACCGGATCTCTTTACCGTTGTATATTACATTGTATTTAAGGTCGTCACGGTCACGTTTGTCCGTGAAGTGAACGTGCGAAGGGCAATGCATATCTCCGACCAAGTGGACAACCATTTGAAGGGCAAGCTTGACCTCTTCCGCCGAGTATTTGTCCTTGTTTATTAAAATCCCGGTATACATTTCGATTGCCCAGATGCATTCTCCCTTATCTACATTTATATAATTTCCATCATTGTCTGCGAGCCAGCCATGCGGTATTGTGCTCCATACTTTCCCTTTTTCATCGGTAGAAAAGAAAGCTCCGTAGAAGAAGGCTTTTCCGTCAGGGCCTTTAAGTACGGGAGCACCGTTTACCATGATATACTCCCCCACTTCCAGCTCTACAAGGATTTTATATCTGTCTTCGTCGGGAAATGCAGCATGCTCAATCAAGCTCTCTCCGTTGTAGATTTCCTGTACAGCTTTACGGGCTGCAGGGCTGAGGTGTTGTTCTGCGATATATGCTATAGTAGCGTGATTACGGCGGCCAAACGCGTTTGCATTCTCGATATTGACAAGGCAAACTATTGCTGCCAAGATAATGGTAAAACGTTTCATGCTTCTGATTTTTGAGCAAATATATAAAAATCTGTATTATCTTTGCAAAAATGGTAAAGCGAGTCACAATCAAAGATGTTGCAAAAGAGGCGGGAGTTTCTATCGCTCTTGTCTCTATGGTTTTGAATTCTAACATAGGACCTGACGGAAAACCTGACTGCAATGTGCGAAAAGAAACTGCCAAACGAATTTTACAGTCAGTAGCAAAACTAGGTTACATCCCCAATAAAGCAGCGGCATCCATACGTAGCGGAAAGACAAACATAATAGCAGTAATTACTTCCGACATATCAAACAGCTTTTTTTCTGAAATATCAAAATACATTGAGAACCTAGCATACGATGGGGGTTACAACATAATCTTTGCAAGCTCCGACGAAAATTACGAAAAACTTTCCAGGGTTGTGGACTCTGCACTTCGCCTTGGTGTAGACGGGATGATCATTGTTCCCTCTCCAAATGGCGAAGCTGCACTTAACAGACTTTCCGGACTTGGGATCCCCATTGTTTTTCTGGAAAGGGATGTACCGGATTTTCCCAATGCAGGAAGGGTGCTCCTGGATAATGCCGAGGCAGACAGATTATCTATAGCAGAACTTTATGATGCAGGGTACCGTAAGATAGAACTTGTTGCTTACGATATGAATATCAGTACAATTCATAATCGAATTGAGGGATATGGCAGAGAAATGTTCAAAAGAGGATTGGACAAGAATATACATGTAAATTATTTGAAACATGGGTCCAAAATAGAACAGGTTGAGGCGATGCTCCGCAATGCAGTAAGCAGGGGGGCGGAAGCATTATATCTGACAACCAACACAATAACTGTTTTAACCATGACTGCTATCAAGAATCTGAATCTTAAGGTTCCTGAGGATATTGCTTTTGTTGGTTTCGACTACTCTCCTGTTTTCGATGTTTACGGAACAACAGTTTCTTATATCCGCCAGTCAACAGAGCAACTTGCCTATGAATCATACACAATGCTTGTTAAAATGATTGAAAATAAGGCAGAAGCAGGTACTGTTATGCTAAGCCCTGAGCTTGTGAGGAGAGGTTCTTCAAAAAATTGTTAAAAAATATCTACATTTTATTGAAACGTTTAAATGTTTTTATATATTTGCACTACAAACAAATTGAAACGTTTCAATAGTGTCGGTAAAAACTTTAACATTAAACAAACAAGTTCCCGTTGTCGGGAAGTACGATGTGGTAGTATGCGGAGGGGGACCTGCAGGTTTCATTGCTGCAATTGCGTCTGCACGACGAGGTGCAAGGACAGCCCTGATTGAACAGTATGGTTTCCTCGGTGGTATGGCTACGGCAGGCCTGGTGAATCCATTGAGTGTTTTCACCTATAATAACGAAAAGGTAATCGGAGGTATCCCCTGGGAGTTTATAGAACGTCTGCAGGATATGGGCGGAGGTCTTATTGAAAAGCCTTTAGGAAATGTGGCATTTGAGCCAGAGCTATACAAACTCTGTTGCCAAAGGATGGTACTCGAAGCCGGAGTGGACTTGTACATGCATTCATATTTAAGTGGATGCATCTGTGATGAGAAGAGAATAAAACATGTCGTAATTGAAAATAAAAACGGAACAGAAGCTATTGAAGCAGAAGTTTTCATTGACTGTACCGGTGACGCCGATCTTGCTGCCATGGCCGGAGTACCCATGCTTGGAGACGAAGGTAAACCACTGCAGCCACTTTCTACCTATTTTGCTTTGGGAGGAGTGGATACAGAATCACAATTGCTTAAGGATTCGATGCACCATAACAAACAAGGAGAGAACTGCCACTGTTTGCCGGTTCGTGATAAACTGCTTGCCCTCAAAGAAGAGCTGGGCATTCCCGAGTTCGGAGGACCATGGTTCTGCACAACCCTCCAACCAGGAGCTGTTACCGTAAACATGACCCGTACAACAGGAAATGCTATTGATAACCGTGATTTTACCCGTGCAGAGTGTGAATTACGCGAAGATGTATTCAAGATGGCAGGCATACTAAAAACAAACTTCGAGGAATTCAAAGACAGCTTTGTGACAGCGGTGGCAGTCCATGGAGGAATCCGTGAAACCCGCAGGATACAAGGACTCCATGTTATTACAGGCAAGGAGTACCTGGGGGCATATGAGTACCATGACAGTATCTCCAGAGGAGCGCATCCCATAGATATCCATGTGGCAAAAGGAGCATCGCAAAACATAACCTTCCTTAAAAAACCAGCTTATGTACCATACAGAGCCCTTATTACCAAGGATTATCCAAATCTTTTGGTTGCCGGCCGATGCATCAGTGCAGATAAGACTTCATTTGCCTCACTCAGGGTACAGGCAAGTTGCATGGGCACGGGCCAAGCAGCAGGAGTGGCAGCTGCAATGTGTTCCAAGGACAATTGTACTGTACAGAATGTTGATGCTAAAACTCTCAGAGCCAGGCTAAAATCAATGGGAGCGATGGTTTAATTAAGATAACTAATTGAAAAACTTTATATATGGCAACCCTCGATTATCTCGTAATTCTTTTTTATTTTATTGGCTTGATAGCCGTCAGCATTATTGTATCCCGTAAGATCAAAAGTTCCGAGGATATGTTTATTGCCGGTCGCAACTCTTCTTGGTGGTTGTCCGGGATCTCTTCCTATATGACAATATTCTCTGCCAGCACCTTTGTGGTTTGGGGAGGAGTGGCCTATAAATCGGGTATAGTGGCTGTTGTGGTTGCACTATGCTTAGGGTTTGCGTCTTTGATTGTAGGAAGATGGATTTCGGGGAAATGGAGGGAATTGAGAATTAAATCACCCGGTGAATTCCTTACTGTAAGATTCGGGCAAAGGACAATTCAGTTTTATACAATATCGGGAATAGCAGGCCGGGCAATCCACACTGCAATTGCCCTGTATGCAGTAGCTGTGGTGATGTGCGGATTGATCAAGGTCCCCGATGGCAGTTTCCTGGCCTCTACGGGCATGGTTGGCGATGCAGCTGCTGGTTACCTGAGCATATGGTGGGCATTGGTTTTCCTTGGAGCTGTTACCCTTATTTATAC
>SABC01000271.1 GCA_009929175.1 Bacteroidia bacterium
TTCAGGGAAGAAGAATAGCTTCACAGTAGATGCAATAAGGCCTGACAGCATTCCCCAGAAGTAACCGTATCCGTTGAATCTCCACCATATCCATTTCAGGACGTTTGCGGCGGCGTATCCACCGTACAGAGATGAGGTGATCCAAAGTGTCAGGGCATTGAGTGAATCCGCAAAGAATCCGAAAGCAACACCAATTACAACCAAGACTATTGATGCAAGGTAGCTGAAACGTACATAGGTTTTTGGAGCAGCGTCAGGTTTGATGTATTTTTTATAAAGGTCGTTAACTATATATGCAGGGGCTGAATTGACAAAAGCTGCAAGGGTTCCTACGAAAGCAGCCAACAGACCGGCAAGAAGAAGCCCTTTAACTCCCGTAGGCACAAAACGGGTAATAGCTATCGGAAGGATTGTCTCAAAATCCATTGCGGAGCCAAGTCCTGCAAGCTCAGGAGAGAGGAAGACGATTGAGAGCACTGCCAGCCCGGCCACCATCAGGTATCTGGGGGCAAAAAGGAGAAATATTGTAAGACCGCTCATTTTGGCAGCCTCTGAAGGTTTTCTGGTAGAGAGTATCCTCTGCATGTCGTAGCTTGGTACAGGACCGGCAAGACTGGCGAATATTCCCTTGAACACCATCATCATAACCAATGCTCCGAAAATCTGATAACCGTCGGAGGCTATCTTATCGTTGAGTGCGGGCATTATGCCACCCCAGTCGAGATTGAGATTCCATCCGAAAAACATATTGTCCCAACCTTTAGGGGTCAGAGCCGCAATCTGTTCGCCTGTTACGGATGTATATGCAATGTAACCCACTATCAAGCAGGATACTGTCATTATTGTAAACTGGAAAATGTCAGCTGCAACTACACTCATCATGCCTCCCTTGAGGGTGTACAGGGTAGTTATACCTATAATGATAAGAGCATACGATTCGGCTGAAGTAAGGGTCATAAAACCAAGATCACATGTGAGATCCCATGGAAGTATCTGAATTGCAAACTTGCCTATACCTTCAAAGAAGTATGCCATAAAACCTATCACACTTATTATGGCGAATATTATGACCACAATGTGAGACATTTTTCCTCCCCTTCCTCCGAATCGGGTGAGAATCCACTCAGCCCCGGTCATTACATTTGACCTTCTCATCCATATTGCAAGGAACACCATTACAAAGACCTGATTCCAGACCGGCCACAGCCACGGCAGCCAGACACTCTTTAATCCGTATACAAATAGAATTGCAACTGTCCACATTGTCCCGGAGATGTCAAAC
>SABC01000090.1 GCA_009929175.1 Bacteroidia bacterium
TCTGTCAATGGTGTTGTGGGGGAGACCAACGATGGAGGGCTCAACGACATCAGAGCCAGGATTGTGTCGGCATCAGACGTGCTTGATGCCATTGCCTCTGCAAAGGATGGCAGGGTAGAGGAGGGGGCTGTGGGAGCAGGTACCGGAACCATCTGCTTTGGTTACAAAGGAGGTATCGGTACCTCTTCCAGGATACTTCCCCCCAGTTTGGGTGGATACACAGTGGGCGTGTTGGTGCAGTCAAATTATGGTGGTGTTTTGGAAATAGCCGGGGTACCCGTAGGGCAGATTTTAGAAACATTTGATTTTAAAAAAGATATAGACTCCTACGCCGATGGTTCATGCATGATGGTTGTAATCACGGATGCACCGGTCACTTCCCGTAATTTGGAGAGGATTGCCAAAAGGGCAATGATGGGTCTGGCTAAAACAGGTGGTATTGCCTCCAACGGGAGCGGGGATTATGTGATTGCCCTCTCTGTACATCCCGGTAATTTGCTGGATGAATCAACTTCGCTTTATGAGCCCCGGGAGCTGCACAACCACTCAATGTCGGCACTTTTCATGGCCACAATAGAGGCAACCGAGGAGGCTCTTGTCAATTCCCTCTTTATGTCTGCAACCACAACCGGTTACAAAGGACGTACAGTAAAACAGTTACCGGTTGACAGGGTAGTGGAGGAGATAAAAAAGGCCGGCAGGTAATCTGTCCGGCTATCTGAATGTTCGGAAATGACTTCAGTCCTGTTTATACAGTGACCTAATCACTACCAGAGAAAATTGTCAAACGGGTATCTGCCGGCATGGATTTCTGCAACCATCTTGTATAAATCGTTACGTAACTTGTCCAGGTTGGTTTTGTTTTTTGCCGATATAAAGATGCAAGGATTGTTTTCCTTGCTCATCCAGCTGTTTTTAAGTTCTTCCAGAGTGAAGTTTTCGCGGCTTTTCTCCTTTAGGTCATATTCATCGTGGGGGATATAGCTGTAATTGTCTATCTTATTGAATACCAGAAAAACAGGTTTCTCTTTTGCCCCTATTTCATTCAAGGTTTCCTTCACTACCGCAATATGCTCTTCGAAATTGGGGTGGGAAATATCTACGACGTGCATCAGAATATCGGATTCCCTTACTTCGTCCAAAGTACTTTTAAACGATTCTACAAGCTGGTGGGGGAGCTTCCTTATGAAACCAACGGTATCACTGAGCAAAAACGGGACATTTTCTATAACCACTTTGCGTACTGTGGTATCCAGGGTGGCAAAGAGCTTGTTTTCTGCAAAGACTTCACTTTTGGCTAAAAGGTTCATCAGAGTGCTTTTCCCGACGTTGGTATATCCAACCAGTGAGATCCGGACCAAAGAGCCTCTGTTGCCCCTTTGGGAGGCCATTTGACGGTCAATTTTCTTAAGGTGCTCTTTGAGCCTGCTGATCTTATCCAGGATTATCCTTCTGTCGGTCTCTATCTGGCTCTCTCCAGGGCCTCTCATACCAATCCCGCCCCTTTGCCGCTCCAGGTGGGTCCACATACGGGTTAGTCTTGGTAAAAGATACTGGTATTGTGCAAGTTCTACCTGGGTTTTGGCATATGCGGTTTTGGCTCTCTGGGCAAAAATATCCAGAATAAGATTGGTCCTGTCAAGAATCCTGCATTCGAACTCCCTTTCGAGGTTCCTTAGTTGGGAAGGAGTAAGTTCATCATCAAAAATGATGAGTTTTACTTCGTTCTCCTGGGCAAACGAGCGGATTTCTTCCAGTTTGCCAGTTCCTATGTATGTTTTTGGGTTTGGCCTGTCAAGATTTTGAATAAAAATCTTGATTGTCTCGGCACCTGCGGTTTCGGCAAGGAATTCAAGTTCGTCAAGGTATTCCTTGATCTTGATCTCCTCGTCATTAGGGCCTGCAACCCCTACTAATATGGTTTTTTCCATTCTTTTAATATAAAAAAGACTGCTTCTTTCGAGGCAGCCTTTTGTTTTTATTTCTTTCAAAGGTTATCGAAGCTGGAAAATAACGGGGAAAGTGTAAACTACCCTTACAGGTTTGTTCCTTTGACGACCGGGTTCCCACTTAGGTGATGACGATACAACCCTTACAGCTTCTTTGTCTAATGAAGGGTCAACTCCCCTTACAACTGTAACGTTGCTCACACTACCATCGGTATTTACACGGAACTGAAGGATTACACGGCCCTGAACACCATTTTCCTTAGCTATTTCGGGATAAACCAATCTTTCTGCAACCCATTTTGTGAATGTGTTTTCGTCACCTTTCATAAATTTGGGCTTCTCCTCTACCATCACAAATGGAATCTCCTCTTCTTCAACGACCTCTTCTTGCCTTCCTTGCACATATTCCCTGATTTCCACACCAAGATTTTTGTCATCCTCTGTGTTGATAACGAGGTCCGTTGTGATTTTGATGTCGTCATCCACGATGATGATGTCGTCCGATACAACAGGAATCTTAGGCATTTCGGGTGGGGGCGGAGGTGTTTCGTTTGTGATAGGTATCATCTCTTCCTCAATGATAACGGCGTTGTCGCTATCAAGGGTAGAAATGTTTTTCTCATAAGTTTTATATTCAAAACTTGCCAGAACAATCAAAAGTGCTACTACAAGACCTATTTCCCTGAATAATACTTTTTTGCTCTCGAGATCTGCCTTTGGTGTTTTTTTAACTTCCATAACTGTGCGTCTGTTCAGATTAAATTGGATTGTAAATCTACAAACAAATAATTATTTATCAAAAGATATTGTTGATAAACTTTCGTAAAATAATTCCAAATACTACAAAAAGAACGTGTTAGATAATTGGTGTTATTGTTTAAAACTTTGTGGAGCATATCGGAGTCGAACCGATGACCTCTTGCATGCCATGCAAGCGCTCTAGCCAGCTGAGCTAATACCCCTTATTTTTGCAACGCAAAGATGCAAAAATATTTTAAAATTCAATGCTCTCCAAAGAAAATCCTGTTTCAATTAAAGAACTTTACTTTCGTAAAGAACTTGATTGGTGCTTCTTACAGCGTCTGAGCTCTTCTTGAAAAGAATCTTTTCTTCTTCGTTCAAATCAAATTCAATGATCTTTTCCCAGCCTTTTTTGCCAATGGTCACAGGCACTCCTATGCATAAATCATTTTGACCATACTCACCTTCGAGGGAAACGCAACAGGCATATGCACGCTTTTCGTCCAGGACAATCGATTTAACCAGTACTGCGGCAGCTGCTCCGGGTGCATACCATGCAGAGGTTCCCAGCAATTTGGTGAGGGTAGCGCCTCCTACCATAGTATCTGCAATAACTTTGCCAAGAACGTCTTCGGATAACAGGGAAGTTACCGGAACACCCTTGTAGTTTGCTAATCTGGCCAATGGAATCATTGTGGTGTCGCCATGACCACCAATAACCATACCTTCGATATCGGATGATGGTACTCCCAAGGCTATGCTAAGGTAGTCGGTAAAACGGCTGCCATCCAGGATTCCACCCATCCCTATAACCCTGTTCTTTGGCAACCCTGTTTTCTTAAGGGTCAGGTAGGTCATTGTATCCATAGGGTTGGAGACAATAACAAGCACAGCATCGGGGGAGTACTTGAGAACATTCTCAACAACATTAATAACGATGTTTGCGTTTGTTCCTATCAGTTCTTCTCGTGTCATTCCAGGTTTACGTGGAATTCCCGATGTGATTACTACTACATCGGAATTTGCAGTTGCCTCGTAGTCATTTGTAACACCTTTTACCTGAGTAAAAAAGCGGTAAAGCTTGGCTGTTTGCATCATATCTTTTGCTTTCCCTTCGGCCAATCCCTCTTTAATATCCAACAATATAATTTCTGATGCGAACTGCATGTTTGCAATTGCATTCGCACATGTTGCGCCAACATTTCCCGCGCCTATCACTGATACCTTAGACATAATTAAATGAATTTAAGTTTGCTTATATTTTCTATTTTTGCAAAAAAAATCAACCATGGATTCAATCGCGCAATTCCGCACATATCGTGCCAAGATGAATAAAGTAATACTTGATTCGGATAATTTGTTTTTTAAACGTTTCTTCAACCTGGATACCAGGACTTACGAAGACGGTGCCCTCTCTGCTCAGGTAAAGGAGATGCTGGGACTTGTAGCTTCACTGGTACTTAGATGTGATGATTGTGTAAAATACCATGTCGAAAAATGTTTTGAACTTGGAGTGACAAGAGAACAGGCTTTCGAAATTTTTTCAGTGGCAAACCTTGTAGGAGGTTCTATTGTTATACCACATACCCGCAGAGCCATCGAATATTGGGATTTGCTCGAAGAGGGACAACAAAACAAAAAATGATCAATTTTCTTAACCACGATATATTCTACAATCTTAAGGGAAAGAGATTGTATAAAAGATGGATCAAGGAAGTCGTTAAATCCATTTCTAAAGAATTTGAAATTGCTGATATAAATATTGTTTTTTGCACCGATAGATACATTTTAGAGGTTAATAACCAGTATTTAAAACACAATTATTACACAGATATAATAACCTTTGATAATTGTGATGGAAGTACACTTTCGGGTGACCTTGTAATTAGTTTAGAAACTGTAGAACAGAATTCACTCGACTATTCTGTATCTTTTATAGATGAGCTAAACAGGGTAATCATTCATGGGGTTTTACATCTTGCCGGTTTCAAAGATGGGACGGATATAGAAAAAAAAGAAATGAGGATTCAGGAAGAGAAAGCATTGCAACTTTTTTCCCTGATCAAGAACGGATCAAATTGATAATGATAGATAATTACGATATAATTGTAGTAGGAGCCGGACACGCAGGTTGTGAAGCAGCATATTCTGCTGCCAAAATGGGATCATCTGTTTTACTGCTTACAATGGATATGAACAAAATTGCACAAATGAGTTGCAATCCGGCCATGGGAGGTATTGCCAAGGGGCAAATAATCAGAGAAATAGATGCACTTGGCGGTTACACCGGCCTCATTACAGATGCATCAACAATCCAATTCAGAATGCTTAACCGCTCTAAAGGCCCTGCCATGTGGAGCCCCAGGGCACAATGCGACAGACAGCATTTTTCCCTAAACTGGAGGTTTCTTTTAGAGAATACCCCAAATTTGAATTTATGGCAAGATACGGTAGTTCGTTTTCTTTTTGATGCTAAAAAAGTAACCGGAGTAGAAACTTCAATGGGGGCTAAGTTTTATTCTAAATCTGTTATACTAACTGCAGGAACATTTTTAAATGGCAAATTATTCATTGGTCAAAACAATTCGGTTGGTGGCAGGATAGGGGAGCTACCCTCTTTGGATTTGTCAGAACAACTTTTTTCTGTCGGGTTCAAGGTAGACAGGATGAAAACCGGAACCCCTCCCAGAATTGATGTACGCTCCATTGATCTTACAAAGCTACAAATACAGGAAGGAGATTCGTTTCCCGAAAAGTTCTCTTTCTTGAATATGCCCTCCCCAATACAGGCCGGAGTTAATCAAATGTGCTGTTTTATGGTTCATACCAACGAAACGGTTCATAATGCCCTGCGAGAAGGATTTGAATTTTCGCCTTTATTTTCGGGAAAAATTTTGGGTTTAGGTCCAAGGTATTGTCCAAGTATAGAAGATAAGCTAAGAACATTTGCAGGCAAAGACTCACATCAGCTCTTTCTAGAACCAGAGGGATGGAATACAAATGAATATTATTTGCAGGGTTTTTCTTCTTCATTACCTTTGGATGTACAGTACAAAGCATTAAGAGCAATTCCCGGTTTCGAGAAAGTAGTTATTTTCCGACCTGCATATGCCGTAGAGTATGACTATTTTCCGCCAACACAACTAAATCACACACTCGAAACGAAATTAATAGAAAACTTGTATTTTGCAGGACAAATTAATGGAACCACCGGTTATGAAGAAGCCGGTGCGCAGGGATTGATGGCCGGGATTAATGCACATCTTAAAATTAATGGCAAAGAAGCTCTGGTTTTAAAACGGGATCAGGCATATATAGGAGTGTTGATTGACGATTTGGTTACAAAGGGAGTAGATGAACCCTACAGGATGTTTACTTCCAGAGCAGAATATAGAATCTTATTAAGGCAAGATAACGCTGATTTAAGATTAACGGGAATTGGATATAAAATTGGATTGGCATCTGAGGAAAGATACAATCTAATGATAACTAAATACAATTCTGTTGACAATTTGGTAAGCTATTTGTCAAATACCTCCATTTCTCCTGAGCAGGTTAACGGATACTTGTCCGGTAAGCATTCTTCAATTATTTCATCCAAGAAAAAACTTTCAGAGATTCTATCAAGACCGCAAACTAATCTTAAAGACATACTGGAATATGTTCCACGAGAAACATATTTAATTGAACAGTCTGTACCTAAGAACATTATAAGGCTTCCGTATCAGCCCGACGTGGCTGCAGCTTCTGGTTTTGCGGGTTTTTTGCTTACTAACGAAGTTGTTGAGTCTGCCGAAATTAGTATTAAGTACAGTGGGTATATTGAGAGAGAAAAAAGAATTGCCGACAAGATATTAAGGCTGGAAGATGTCGTGATCCCTGAGAGCTTTGATTATAATTCTTTAAAATCTCTTTCTACAGAGTCGAGACATAAGTTGTTAAAGCATCGTCCAAAAACAATTTCGCAAGCATCAAGGATACCCGGTGTTTCGCCCGCCGATATTTCGGTGCTGTTAGTTTATTTTGGGAGGTAGGAGTGTTGTCTGATTTACAGGCAAGTTCGA
>SABC01000091.1 GCA_009929175.1 Bacteroidia bacterium
ACCTGGAGGGTGAATATGACGACTATACAATTCCTTACATGGTCAATGGGGGCAAGTATTCATACTTTACAAGCATAGTTACCCAAAAAGTGACCAAAATAATCAACCTTCCCATACTCAAAAATGCTGGGCCCACAACAACTTTGTGTCTAAAGAACCTCTCTTTTGGCTCTGTGACAAATACAGGTCGTTTACATCAATTGTGGCATGAGACATGCGCATATGTGTGCGCTTTTGCCCCTTTGAGGGACAAGGTTGTGTTGAACATTGCAGATGGGATAACCGGTTGTTTTGAGGGAGGTCCCTCTGCAAAACCTCAATACATCTGTAATTATAATTTGCTATTAGTGGGGAGTGACCCGGTGGCCGTAGACAGGGTAGGACACGATATAATAATAGCCAAAAGGATTGAAGAGGGTATCCAAAAAGACGATAACCCACAAGCATCGAGGTTTATAGATTTGGCCCAGGAGCTAAAGCTGGGCATCGGGGACCGCGACCGGATAGAACTAAAAGAGATTGTCTCATGAGAAAAACAGCTATTACCCTTGGGTTTTTACTCTGCTTTGTTTCGCACTTGTTTGCCGATAACCGTCCTGTTGATGTGAAAGTATTAAGGGAGAGGACCTTTACAGGGACAGCCCTGTACGGGTTTATGAACGGAGGCAGTGACCTCTATTACGAATACGGTTTTGTTGAATTGAAGGCCATCGATCTGGAGTATTCCGGCGAAAAGTTCAGTGCTGAGATTTATGCCATGAAAAGTCCACAGGATGCGTTTGGGATTTATTCCATACACGCCTTTGGTTTCCATTCCCGCGATACAATCTTTGATTATTCAAATTTTTCCAGGTACCAAATGCAGACTGTTGCAGGCAATTATTATATATCTGTGGTTTACGATACACCTTGCGAAGGAATCAATAAAAAAGCTGTGGAAGTAGTTAGGAATTTGTTTGCAGGGGATTTACCCATGATTGAACTTCCTGCTGTGGTACAGTCAAGAAGTGAATGTGTTACAGGGAACGTTAAGCTGATGAGGGGGGAGCTGTCGGTAATGAATGGAGCCCCTGGATTGCATGAGTACATGACAGGAATGTCGGGTTATTATCTATGGGGTTTTACAGATAAAGAAAGTTGCAAGGACTTTTTCTTGTTTGTAAGTGATAATGAGCAACATTTAGGAATCGCAACCGACAGGATACCCGACTCCTGCTTGGTTTCTGTAAAAAATGAGGGGATACTGTTTCATATGAATTGAAAATTATTTATTACATTTGTTTCTTGAGCAAATTTAGAGATGGCAAGTGTAAAAACCATATTGGTGATTTCTCTCTCCCTTTCCATGTACCTGTTGTCGGTCATTGGAGTAGGAAGGTACTCTTGCCATTGTGACCACGCAGCACAGATAACCCTTTTCGGGATTGTAACCAGCTGTGGCTGTACCGACGAAGACCACACCTGCCATGCCGACCACAAATGTATTTGCGGGGCAAAGCTCGAAGCCCGCAAAATCAAGAAGGATGACTGCTGTGCAGTAAGTTACATTTTCCTAAAGGCAGACCAAGTGGTCCAGGACCTCTCATTCGATATCATAATCAATGCATCGGATGTCCTGATGCCGCAATTTGCCAGGGATTTGTTTTCCCTGGAGGCCGAAAAGCCCTATATCAAGAATTTTCATGCGCTGTTCCGACATTGGCGACAGCATCTTTACCAAAAAAACAACCAACTGAAATTATGATAGTTTAAGGGCAAGTAAACCGCCTGCCCTACGGTGTCGTGACTCTTTTGAGCCACACCACCAAACGCAATGGCCCGATCATGGGTGGTTGCCGATTGTGTGATGTATTACCAACAAACCAAATCAACATGAATTATTACAAACAATTTTTATTTACAACATTTGCGCTCCTTGCCATTGTGGGCAGAGTTGAGGCAAAGAATACAAAATCGGTGGCAATCATTGCCGACAAAGGGGTTATGGCTAACAACCGGACATCACTTGACAAATATGCCGCATCCATTGAAGCCGACGGAATCAGGACTTTTATCATAGAAGACAAATGGGGGGTGCCCGATTCCATCAGGACCTTGCTGCAGGATCTTTACAAAAGGGAAAACCTGGAGGGGGCAATCTTTGTCGGAGAGATCCCGGTACCAATGATCCGCAACGGACAGCACCTTTCCACAGCCTTTAAAATGGACCAAAGAAGGGATTGGCAACAATCCTCGATACCTTCGGACAGGTTTTACGACGATTTTGACCTTAGGTTCGATTTTATAAAAAGGGACTCTGCAAATACCATGTATTACTATTATAACCTCTCCCCCGACGGAGCCCAGCAGGTATACAGCGAAATCTACAGCGCCCGTATAAAGCCACCGAAATATGAGGGAAAGACCAGGTATGAGTTGCTGGACAATTATTTTGAGAAGGTTGTAAGGGAAAAACAGCAGGCCAGGGTCATTGACAACATATCCTATTTTGCCGGTCATGGCTATAATTCCAACTGTATGGTGGCCAGGGCCGACGAAAGGCTTGCCCTGACAGGACAGTTTTCGTCACTGGCCAGCGGAAAGGGTTCTCTCAATTACATAGACTACACTTATGACGATTTTGTAAAGCACAGGCTGATGGCCGAACTTGGCCGCAATGAACTGGACCTTGCTATCCTTCACCACCACGGGGCAGAGGATACCCAATTCCTCAACGGCAGTCCGTTCACAAACATGGCCGACAAATGGCTCGAAATGGCTCGTAAGTTTTTCCGGGGTAAGATAAGGGGTGCAAAGGATACCACTGCATCCAAACAATATTACATAGATAATTACAATGTTCCGGAATCATGGGTGGCAAATGCATTTGACCCCGAGGTTATGAAGCAGGACAGCATCATTGATGCTTCACTGGATATCCATATAGCCGACCTGGACGGCTACTCCCCGGGAGCCCGCTTCATTATGCTGGATGCCTGCTTTAACGGCTCGTTCCATTTGGAAGATTATATAAGTGGCCATTATATCTTTAACCCGGGCAATACTATTGTTGTGAAGGCCAATTCTGTGAATACCCTTCAGGATATATGGACCAACCAACTGATTGGATTGCTGGATCTGGGTGTTAGCGTTGGAAACTGGGCAAAGGAGCAGTTTACCCTGGAGTCGCACCTGATGGGGGACCCCACATACCGCTACAGCCCTGCCCGCAAAGACCTGGAGCACCTTAACAACTCCATTGCCCACCAAAGGGGAGATGTGAAACTATGGAAAAAACTCTCAAAGGATTCTAATCCGGAAGTCAGGGCTCTGGCACTCAAGATGCTTTTCGTTAACAAAGCAATCGGATCAGACGATCTTTACAAAGTGCAAACCAATGATCCCAATCCTACCACCAGACTGATGGCTTTTTACCTGATAAATAAAAAATATAACAACATGATTGTGCCATCCATAAAGGCCGGATTATTCGACAGCTATGAGATGATTCGCAGGTTTGCGGCCAAGGAGGCTTCAACCAACCAGTCTCCTGAATTGTTATTGGATATTATGAAAGCCAGCATAGAGCCCGGTACAACAAAACGTGTCGAATTCCAGGCTAAAGGGGCAGCCGAAGTGTTTCCCAAGGAAGAGGCTTTGAAGGCATTCGACCAAGTGGTCGGTGGAAAACAAGGTGCCTGGTATGACCAAAAGGCAAAACAAAGAGAGCGTCTTGAGTATGTACTCTCCCGCAACGAAACAGAGTTTGCCCAGCTGTTGGACCCCTCTGCAGAGGCCCGCAGCAAACGTTTCACAATAACAGCCCTCAGGAACTCAAACAACGTATCGTACCTGGATACTCTTTTCCGATTTATGGAGGAGTCCGGGGACAACGATTTACGGATCTTGCTTGCAGAGGCATTCGGATGGTTTACAAACTCATGGAAGAGGGATGAGATTGTCGGGTTTTGCAAGGAGTTGGCAGCCAAAGAAAAGGATGCTGCCGTGAAAGCCGAACTGCTCAGAACAGTAAGGAGGCTTACTGACTGACTAAATTAACAGAAGACTAACCCTAATTAATATTACCAACTATGAAGAAACACAAAATCGTGAAACAGCCAGCAGTACCAAAGAGACTGCTGCTTCCGGTTTCGATGTTGGCGGTGGTTATGATGTTGAGCTATGTACAAAGCTTTGCTCAGACCAATTATGCAACATTGAAAGGAAAGGTGGTGGAACTTGGAAACGAGTCGGTACCTGTGGAGTTTGCAACTGTGCAGATACTGCCTCAGGGATCGGTTTCTACAACCAATACCAGAGGTGAGTTTGCCTTTGGAAGACTTTCACCGGGAAGGATCAATATTAAAATTGATTTTCTCGGGATGGAGACTATCGATACTACTTTTTCAATTGCCCCCGGCAGCGAAACAGTGATCACTTTGAGGATGCAGCAGAGTTCGTTCCGTTTGAATGAGGTGTCGGTTGTAGCCCAGGAGAGCAAAGCCGGCAGGGCAACTGCCTCAAATATCTCACGCCAGGCAATGGACCACTTGCAAACCAGCTCCCTGAGAGACATCATGCAGCTTTTGCCGGGAGGTGTGACTTCTTACGAGAGTGGATTGTCAAGTGCTAAAACCTTTACAATCCGCAGCCTTGGGGCTAATCCGTTAAACCAGAATATACCTGTTGCCACAGATGCGGCAAATATGAACAGTATGGGTACCTCCATAGTGATTGACGGGGCACCTCTTTCCAACAACTCCAACCTTCAAACCCTTTCTCCCACAATCAGCGGAGGCGGTGGTGCCGCAGCCGGCGGTTCGTCCCCCAATTCGGGTTTGGATATCAGGACTATATCTACCGATAACATTGAATCCATCGAAGTTATCCGTGGTATCCCCTCGGTTGAGTATGGTGACCTTACTTCGGGAGCTGTGATCATAAAGTCCAAAGCAGGAAAGGAGCCACTTACAGTGCGATTCAAGACAGACCCCAGCATTTACCAGACCTCGGTAAGCAAAGGGTTGAGCTTAGGCGAAAAACGGGGTAACCTAAATTTAAGCGGAGACTATGCATACAGTGTTTCGGATGCGACCGAATCCTATGCATATTACCAAAGGGCAACTGCACGGGCTATGTATTCGAATCTGTTCGGGAACCTTTCTTCAAACACTTCATTGGATTTTTCATTGGGAAAAGATACAAGGGAACGAAATCCCGACGATGAGAGGAACCAACTTGAGACAGGAGCAAAGGATGTGGGAATCAGGTTGAACACAAACGGAACCTGGAATATCAACAAAGGTTGGCTCAACAACGTGAAGTATACCCTTTCGGGGAGCTACAGGGATAAGCACTCCTTTAGGCAGGAACTTTTGGGAAATGCTTTTGCTGCATATTCGATGTCCAACACCGACGGTGCAATATTGAGCAACAGGCCTGGCCAAAAGGTGTATGACAACAACGGGAACGAGTTGACCAACATACCTGTGGGTGAGAGCGGGCTGATTGCCACATACCTTCCAAACGAATACTTTAGCCGTTATGACATTTACGGTAAGGAGGTCAATGTATTTGCAAATGTAAATGCTACTTTCTCAAAACGTTCGGGGAATGTAACCAACAGGATACTGGTTGGAGCGAGCTTCAAAACCGACGGAAACCTGGGAGACGGTAAGGTTTATGACCTGAACAACCCTCCTTACAGGAGTGTCTCTGCCGAAAACTCATCACCCCGTCCAAGGAAGTACTCTTCCATTCCTTTCATAAACCAACTTTCGCTATATGCCGAGGAAAACCTTACCTGGAGTATTGGCGAAAGGGAGCTTATTTTGCAGGCAGGTGTCCGGTATGATAATATCAACGGTAAAAATGCTTTCTCCCCACGTACTAACTTCTCAATAGATGTTTTACCCGATATGCTTTGGCTGAGGGGAGGTATTGGTGTTACTGCCAAGGCCCCTACCACATTGTACCTCTATCCCGAGAATGCATATTTCGATTTTGTCCATTTCAATACCCTCAACTCGGTATCTGTTCCCCAAAGCGAACAGCTGTTCCTTGCCTCCACACGGATTTTTGATGCTACAAACGAAGACCTCAAGATAGCTGCTAATGATAAGTCCGAAATAGGAATTGATTTTAAAATCAATAAGATGAGGTTCTCTGTAACTGCCTATAACGAGCAGTTGCGCAACGGGTACAGGATGGGAACCACAACCGATTCCTACAGGTTGCTGGAATATATCATTTATGAAGCAGACACCCAAAATGCGGGATCAATTCCTACATTGAGGGAAAAGGAGAAACACAATATTTTTGTATCCCACTCGACCCCTACAAATGATGCCAGGTCCCATAACAGGGGTGTGGAGTTCGATTTTGACTTTGGACGGATAAATTCCATAAGGACAGCGTTTGTGCTAAACGGAGCTTACATGCGCTCTACCGACTGGAATGACGGATACTCCTACAGCAACCAAAAGAACCTGAACCAGCTGGAACGTAATGTGGGGATTTACGAAAGAGGGAACAGCAAGTTGGAGAGGGAAAGGTTGACAACAACTTTGCGTGCAACCCATAACATCCCTTCAATCGGGTTTGTATTGACTGCAACGGCGCAGGTGAGCTGGAAAAATAAATTCTGGACCAGTTATGGCAATGATACCATGTTTGTTGCCTACATCTCAAGGGTAGATGGACAGGTGAAGCCATTCAATCCTTCCATGAAGAACGATCCCGAGTTTGCATATCTTTTCG
>SABC01000092.1 GCA_009929175.1 Bacteroidia bacterium
GAGATCCGGGTGCCAGGGGTAGAATTGATTTGTGTTTGGGGCATGGGATCCCTGGCGTTTAAGATCCGTAAAATAATGGCGGGGGGTGTAATGGTAGCCGCACTTGATCTCACGGTTGCAGCGGCCGACGGTGGGGTGGATGGGTTGGTGGGTCTCCCCATCGAGGTAGCGGGTGAAGCTGTGGGGAGTCTTGCAGCCCGGGCAGGTGAAGCGGGTGGACTTGCCGGCATACTTCTGGAGATAGGGGGGCTTGTACATCATAAAGGATTTCAAGAGTGAAAGGTAACAGGGTGTTACCAATAAAATAGAGTCTAAACTCTGATATTCTTACAGTTGTATAGATTGGTAACAAAGAAACATATATATAGGAGGGTTACCGATGTTACCAGTGTTACCAGTGTTACCAACAATGTTACCAATCAGAATCTTGCGTTTAGGATTGACAGGGTCATGCTAGTGGAAACTTTTACGGATTGGTACACGAAGGGAATTATTCATCTCCATTTAACCGATCAAAATCTTCGGATTTGAAAGGATCCTGTTGACCGGAATCTACTTCATCGCAGAGATTGACGTCCTGGATGATCTTCTTATAGATGCGAAGGATTTTGATCTTGAAGCTGCTGAATTTTTTCTCCTCAGGGCAGAGACGCTTGGCGATTGCATAAGCGGAGATAGAGGGTTCTTCCAAAATACATCCGCGAACCTCCTCCTCCAGAATCTCCCTGTCTCGTTCCGTCACCATTTTGAGATGCTTATACTCACTGTCGAGATGCAAGAAGTTGAAGTGAAGGAAATTGTCCGGCTTTGTAATCTGGCAGACCATGATGTTGTAGCTGTCGTAAATGTGTTCGGTTGAGCGGACCTTGATCATCTTGATGTAAGGGTGATGCCCAGTTCATTGAAAAGGTAATAGAAAACGAGAGTCATTTGAGCAAGAGTAAAGCCTTTTGAATTGTAGGTCTCTTCATGTTCGTTGAGAACCATCATCATGTTTCGGGTCTCCTCATCATGTTTCTCATGAAGCACCCTCAATTCTTCATTTTGTTGTGTGATGATCTGTGTGAGACGGGCGTTTTGCTCTTTCAGTTCATCCAAAGAAGTGTTGAGGTTCTCAATCATTTGTACCATGGGAAGTTGATTTTGTGGTGGGTTGGGATTTATTGTGTTTGTGGAGGGAGCGGGCGAACCATTGCATCCCGGTGGGGGTTCATCTGACGTCAAGAGCTGCTGCAGTTGAGAGAAGCAATCGCTCAAATCATAACAGAAGAAATCGGGGTTGTGCTGTTTCTCGGTGAGGTATTTCCCTTTGATAAGGTTCAGGATTTGCATCGTTTCAGAAATGAAATCTACTGAAAGTGTGATTTGAATTGTGTTATTTATTGATGTTACAATCAACTTGTATGACCTATGTATGACCCAAAGAAAAAGCACCTACCGGAATAAACCGATAAGTGCTTGATGTTGAGGGAGCGGCAAATGAGGTTCGAACTCACGACCCTCAGCTTGGGAAGCTGATGCTCTACCAACTGAGCTACTGCCGCAAAAAGGTATGCAAATTTAGAATTTATTTTATAATTATTGCTATTTACTCAAACTCTTTCACCAACAAAATCGCGTCTGCTTTTTCTCCCGGATTGGTCGATTTGATCCTGTAGGTGAAGTTACCGTCCCTTCTTTGGATGACTTTTGCTCTCTTAACCCATCTGTTGGTCTCTGCCGGATAGCTCTCTGCTGTTGGTCCTACCTTCCAACAATATAAAGTATATACCCCTTTCTTGAGGTTCAACTTGTATTTCAAAGAAGAACCCTCTTTTTTGGAGACAAGGAAGGTATCCCCAAAGAAAATGCTGGAAGGATCATATGAGACCTCCCAGTTTCTTTTTGAAACCCGGTTATCGTCAGTATCTGCAATTATCCTGTTTTCCTTGTCCAGATCCAATAAGTCACTAACAGCCAAAAGTGTTGAGTATCCAAGTTGAGCCAGGTTTTCAACCGAGACCCATGGACCATCCTTATCCTGGTTGTAATAAGTATAAGGCGTTTCGAATGTGATTGCAAGAGTCTTTTCGCCAAAACGGTCCCACACCCATCCTTCTGCATATCTTGGAGCCATGGCAGAAAAACTTTGGTCCTGAGGCCTGTAAAAAGGAGTATAATTGATTGTCAAAGCAGATAACAGTTGTTGTTCTTTAAGGAAATCAGCCGTAGTACTTTCTGCTGTGTGAATCCAGTATGTTACGGAACTGGAAATTTGGGAATGCATGTTCAGGAGAAGGTCCAGAGGTTTCTCTTTTGTAACCCGTTCCAAAGTTGCCTTCAGTGTTTTTACCTCTGGCATTGTGAGGGAATCGGGCCTGTCCCAGTTGATCTCAATATTGACTCCTGTAGATGAGGAACGGGAATACCCTCCTTTTACACCATCAGGGTTGATGAACGGGACCAGGTAAAAGATGGTGTTCCTTCGTAGCTCTTTTGCAAACGGCGAATCGGAGAGGATCTCCTCTATCATGGCCTCCAGATGCCAGCTTGCAGGGGTTTCGCTGGGGTGGGAGCGGCCGTGTATCCAAACCCGCTTCTTGCCAACATCACTCACTGAATTGTCTGTAACCGTAAGCATTTCGATAGGAAGGCCGAGCGAACTGTGTCCAATTACTTCGTGTAATACTCCGTCTACTGCTTTCCATTCTTTGAGTTTTGCCTTGTGCCTGGAGTATGGATAGGGGACAAAATGGGAAATATAAACAGTGTCCCTTTCAAATATCTTATTTACGGAGCCTCTATATATGTTTTCTACTGTTTCGAATCTTTGAAAATTGACTCCGTCATATGAATATACAGGGCGGATTGCCTCGGAGTTTTTAATGTTGAGAAAAATGTGCTTCCCTTTGACTCCTTCCATCCGAAAATGATACCACCTTGCACTTGGACGAAGGGAGGTGTCTACAGGATTAAGAGGGTCAAACCTGGATTCAATCTCATAAGAGAGTGTTAGCAAAGAGTCGTTGCTGTTGCGGAAAAACCATACAGAATCGATGAGTTTGTAGCTTCCGATGCTTCCGGAATCGAAATCAGCAGAGATCCTGATTTGTGAAAACAAACCACTACCGCTAATCAAAGATAGCAGTAGTAAGAAAAATGATTTATTAAACATGACTTGGGATGAGATTATAATTCACTCGCTCTTACCTTCACAACTTTTCCTCTGTTGGAAATGGCAAGTTCCGAATTACTTTTCTTTTTTTCCTGGATCAGGCGGTGAAGGGCGATATTCAAACCGTTAAGAATGTTGTCACGCAGTTCTTTAGTCTCTGACTCGCTCATAATTGGCAATTTTGTTGTAGGCAGGTTTATTGTAAATTTTGGTTTCTTGGTTTCTACCTCCCTCGGCCACAAGCTCCTGAGGGATCGATGAGTTGTTGATTATCATCCAGTACTCACATAATGGAATATAAAGCGAAATTAAGTTTTTTATTCCAATATCGTATCGTCTCCTTATGGTTTTTTCTTCGATATTGTGCCCGCCGGATGCTACCCTCATCTTAACCCTTTCAACTGCAAGGCTGGGCATGTTTAGCCAAAAAAAAACCAATGTCACTTTGTAGCCTTCGGACTGTGCATATCTGATTACATTTGCATGGGTCCTGGTGGCCAGTGTAGTTTCAAGAGCAAAATCCGTGCCGCTGGAAATAAGGTTTTTTATCCGTTCCAACATTATCTTTCCAGCTTGTATAGAAACTGTTTCCGGTTTGAAAGGAGAGATCCCCCTGGCAATTTCATCGGCATTGACAAACTCTTTACAGGAAAGCATCTCCGGCAAAATAGTGTATGAGGCGGTAGTTTTTCCTGCACCGTTGCAGCCCGAAATGATAAAGAGGTTAGCCATAACATCAGTTGTTTACACCAAGCCCAAAGTTACTAATTTTTTCCGAAGCAGAAAAGGCGAAAAGGGCAAAATCACCTTTGCACGGATCGCCAGGGAAAATTGTTTTAAGGTAATCGGTAATCTCCATTGCGGTGGTGATGTCGGCACTTTTACGACTGGTTATGCCAAGAGTCAAAGCGTTCCGGTGCACATGTACATCCAAAGGTATTATCAGTTCGGCAGGAGAGATTGTTTTCCATACACCGAGATCTACAATATTGTCGTTTCTCACCAGCCACCTGCGCATCATATGGATCTTCTTGTTGGCAGCCTTTGGGTCGGGTTTGCGGCCAAAAATCCTCTCCCGGATATCCTGTACAGACAAACCCTCCATTGAGGCAGAGATTGTGTAGAATTCTTTAAGACGGGACATGATTTGTGCAACCTCGAACCATGTGATTGTGCGGTGCAAGCTTGCCATATCGCACCTGTATTCGCCGGCTGTAATATAATCATATGGATTCCAGTCAATCTCATCCATCAACCGGTTGCAATCCCGGATTATCATCTCCCTTCGACCCCATGCCAGGTGGGCACAAAGCAGCGCAGAAATCTCCACATCCTGCAAGGAAGCCTCACCATTCTTATACTTTTGGGCAAAATGGCGTGGGAAAATTATAGGGTCTCTCTCAAAGTATTTGGGATGGTTATATTGTTTTGCTAGTTCCTTCAACCTATTTTCCATTGTTGTCGTGTATAGTGATTACAAAATTAGCAGATGATATGGAGAAAGCAAGTTTTACCACTCTTTTTAGGCATGATAATTGTAACTAAAGATTTAGTTAAGCAACTAATTATATAGTTAAAGTGGGAGGCAGTATGGAAAAAAAAAGAATCAAAGAGTTGACAAAAGCTGAGTTGCAAGTCATGCAATTTCTATGGTCCATGGAGAGGGCATATGTTAACGATCTCCTGGAGATGATGCCGGAACCTAAACCGGCTTACAACACGGTATCTACTATAGTAAGGATACTGGAGAAGAAAGGGTTTGTGTCGCACGAAAGTTTTGGCAAGACCCATCGATACTATCCATTGATAGACCGGGATTCCTATTTGAATTCCATGATGAAGAGGATCCTTAATTCCTTTTTTGCGGGGTCGGTTTCCAACATGGTCTCATTTCTCTCAAAAAAAGAGGGATTGTCTGTTGATGAGGTTGGCAAGATGATGGAAATTATTGAAAATGGTAAAAAGCAGGAGCAATGAATCCAATTCTGAATTACATGGCAGAATCTCTTATTGTAGGTTTGGCCTTTTACCTGCTGTTCAGGTCTGTTTTGTCCAAGGTTAATGATTACAATTTCCAAAGGATCGTGGTCTTGGTTTCGGTGATGGCTATAGCACTGTTTCCCCTGGTGCGGATTACAATCTACAATCCTGTGATTTCCGGATATTTTATCCTTGACCCTGCTTATGCGTTGTCGGGTGTTGCCAAGGAACTGAAACCACGAGAGGAATATGGATCGATTTCGGTAATTCCGTTGCTGGTTTTTTCTCTCGTTACAATGGTCTTATTATTGATCAATGCCAGGCGTTTCTACAAGTTGTACAAACTTAAAAAAAGTAGTGAGTCCAAAGAAAAACATCCTGGTTATTATTTGTATCGTGGCAAAAATATTTCTTCTCCATTCTCATTTGGGAAATCGATCTATGTACCGGTCCATTGTGTAGAAGAGGAGCTGGAGATGGTACTTGTTCATGAAAAGTCACATATCATACACAACCATTCAAGGGATATCGTTTTGTTCAACATGGTAAACGTTTTCCAATGGTTCAATCCATTCATCCGTTTATTTGGCCGGGACCTGGTTTCTATTCACGAATACCAGGCCGATTCGGATGTATTGAAAACCGGTGCAGACATATCCAGATACAGGGAACTTCTCTTTTTTTACCAATTTGACGTAGCTCCCGTTCTTTCAAATTCGCTCCAAAAATCATTAACACACAAAAGATTCATTAAAATGGAAAATTTAATCCAAAAGAAAGCAGGAGTAAAAGTGGTGGTGCTTTTCTCTGCAGCAGCAATGTTCCTTTTCTCAGTGACATCCTTTAGCAAAGGATCTGTTGCAAAAGAAAACAATGACCTGGTACAAACTCCTTCACAAGCGCCACTCCGGACCACAGCAATGGATACTACTTCCAAAAAAGTCCCTTTTACGGCAGTGGAGGTAAAACCAAAATTCATGGGCGGCGATGAAAACACATTTGTAAAATGGATTGCCGAAAGACTTGTATACCCCGAAAAAGCCAAAAACGATAAATTGATGGGAAGGGTAATCCTCCAATTTACTGTGAAGAAGAGTGGAAAGGTAAGTGATATAAAGGTTGTCAGGGGTATTAGTCCAGAGCTTGACAATGAGGCTGTAAGGGTAGTTTCCTTATCCCCGGACTGGGAGCCCGGAAAAATGAAGGGTATTAATGTAGATGTTGTATACACGTTCCCTGTGATTTTCCATCTTGGAGACAAGAAGAAAAGTGAATAATTCCTTAGGTTTGGCAATACAATAAAAAAGGTGACCCGTAGTTGGCCACCTTTTTTTAAGTGTGTATCGTAGAAGATTACTTCTTGATGTTCTTGTAACGGTTGAGGAATTTGTCCACACGGCCGGCGGTGTCCACGAGCTTCATCTTTCCGGTATAGAAAGGGTGCGAAGTGTTTGAAATCTCGAGTTTAACAACGGGATACTCAACACCTTCGTGTTCAATTGTCTCCCT
>SABC01000272.1 GCA_009929175.1 Bacteroidia bacterium
GGTTCCCGTCATTGAGGCCATAGACGAGTACACTTTCAGGCTCTTTTTACCAGAGGCAAAGTCTGAGAAGTTAATAACCACATCCTGCCCAATCGTTATTTACATGAGAAAGGATGGCACTACTAAGATTGGAAGAAACTCTGACTTAGTTTGTATAGATCCTAAGTTTGCCCTTCCGGTTGAAGAGCTTGATGACCCTGGCCAAATGGTGCTAAATATGGGAGTGGGAGCAATATCGTTCAACTTGGACCTTAAACAGGTTCCATTAAGTCCATTTGAAATGTGGCTGGAAAATAATCCTGAAGGGACACAAGCGCAATTCCTTGCTTTCTTGCAAAAGCCGGCCAAGGACTTTGTTGACAACTTTGAAGAAGCGACCCTAGGCAACAGAGAGCTTGTCGCAAACAAGGTGGATGAAATACCGGCTGAACAAACAGGCGATGAATACCCTAGTCTTGTATTGACACTGGCCGAACTTGAAAAGAAGTCAGACATAGCAACCCCTGTTCCGGCATCTGCTACTGCACCAGGTAAGGCTGGCCAGATTGTTATTGGAGGAGGGTTTATATACCATTGCGTTGCTGATGATACATGGGAAAGAGCCGCCCTTGTAACTGCTACATGGGAGTAATTAATAATTGATGATGGGGCCTGTTTAAAAAATAGGCCCTTGATTAATATTTACAATTATGAAAGTTTGCGAGGGGAGGATAACAAGCAAGTTTGGTAACAGGATTCATCCTGTAACAAAAAAGAAGGGGTCTTTTCACAATGGAGTTGATATTGCGTGTCCTATTGGTACGCCTGTGTTTTCTCCAGATGATTGTGTTGTTGCACAAACTTATGACCACGAAATAGGAGGGAAGACTATTATCCTGAGGGAGATTGCTACCAATGACAGATTTGGCTTTTGTCACCTAGGGGAAATATTGGTTAAGACCGGTGTGGTCGTCAAGAAAGGACACCTAATTGCCAAGAGCGGTAACACCGGAAGATCTACCGGGCCGCACTTGCATTATAGCTATGGAACAGGCGGCTATTGGAAGAATGGCATTTGCCTGGAGTTTAAATATCTGGATCCTACTACAAAAATTGAAATTAAGTAATTATGAAAAGAAACTATTTACTTGAAGCACTTGGGTATAGATATATCTATAACAAGAAAACAGGAGAGGTGCATGACACCAAAAATATTCATCAAAGTTGCCAGTTTGAAACTATGCGCAACTGCCACTATATCTCAAAGCGAAAT
>SABC01000273.1 GCA_009929175.1 Bacteroidia bacterium
GAGATAAAGTAACCGCAGGAACAGCCATAGCACTTACCGGAAATACCGGAACCATCACTACAGGCACACATCTGCATTTTGAATTGTGGCATAAAGGTGTTGCCATAGATCCTTCAAAATATATTAAATTTTAGGAGAGACGAATGAAGCGAAGAGTTGCCATTTTAGGATCAACAGGCTCTATCGGCAATCAGGCCCTTGAGGTTATCTCAAGACACCCTGAGATGTTCGAGGTTGTCACCCTGACGGCCAACACAAATGCACAGTTGTTGATAAAACAGGCCAAAGAGTTTGACCCCTATTCTGTTGTCATTGCCAGTGAGGCTAAATACGACGAGGTGTTTAAAGCTCTGGACCCGCTTGGAATAAAGGTGTTTACAGGAGATGACTCCATATCGGAAATAGTCAAGAGCATCAATATAGATATTGTTCTTACAGCCATGGTAGGTTTCAGCGGATTGAAGCCGACAGTCGAGGCAATCAAGGCCGGCAAGGCGATAGCCCTGGCAAATAAAGAGACCCTGGTTGCTGCCGGTGAGATAATTACGAAGTTGGCAGCTACACACCACGTTCCGATAATACCCGTAGACTCTGAGCACTCGGCCATTTTCCAATGTCTTCAGGGACATATGGGGGAGATTGAGAAAATACTGCTGACCTCTTCCGGCGGCCCGTTTTTCACCAAGAGTGCCGAGGAGATTGCCAATGCCACAGTTGAACAGGCATTAAACCATCCAAAATGGAATATGGGTGCAAAAATCACTATCGATTCAGCCAGTATGATGAACAAAGGGCTGGAACTGATTGAGGCAAAGTGGCTTTTCAATGTCAAACCCTCCGATATTGAGATTGTAGTACACCCACAGTCCATAGTTCACTCCATGGTGCAGTTCAAAGATGGGGCTGTTATTGCACAGCTCAGCCACCCGGACATGAGACTGCCTATCCTTTATGCCCTCTCATACCCCTACAGAGTTGAACTGGATACAAAAAGGCTGGATTTTGCAGAGATAAGGAATCTCGATTTTTTCAGACCGGACTACAACAAATTCCCATGTCTTAGAATAGCAACCGAGGCTATCAGCAAGGGAGGAAACCTTCCCTGCTCGATGAATGCCGCGAATGAAGTGGCAGTTCATCATTACCTCAAAGGCGGTATGCCATTCTCGGCTATTCCAAAAGTAATTGAAAATGTGCTCTCTGGAACAAAATTTGTTGCTGAGCCAACCTTGGAGGAGATATTTGATAC
>SABC01000274.1 GCA_009929175.1 Bacteroidia bacterium
GAGAAGTCTTTATTCCATGGGGGTAAAGACTTTTTTTTACGAAACGAAAGGTTTCTCGGGAGAACAGGAGAATGAAAAAGCGAACTTGGGAAAAAGCATACCCTCTGGGGGTAGTATTGACCCTTCTGGTTTTTTGGCAAGCCATGGTGGGTTTTGGTTTTGTGGACTCTTTTTCCATTCCTTCTCCGGTGGCAATACTCAAGGCATTGGTGCAGGAAATAGGCGTATTACTGGGACATCTTAAAATCACCTTGTGGGAAGGACTGTTAGGCATTGTTATTGCTACGGTATTTGCGGTAGTAATCGCGGTATGGATGAACCTATCTAAGAGAATAAAAAGTGCGGTCTATCCACTGCTGGTATTTTCACAAACTGTACCTATCATCGTATTGGCTCCTCTTTTTGCCATGTGGTTTGGCTTTGGCTTATTACCAAAAATCGTAGTGGTAACCCTGGTTTGCTTTTTCCCGATTACCGTTAGCATTACGGAAGGGCTTTCGGATGTGGATTCCGAACTTTTCGATATGATGCGAACCATGGGGGCTAGCAAGAAACAGCTTTTTATAAAAGCGCAATTCCCGGCGGTTTTGGTGCCTTTCTACTCCGGGTTAAAAATCGCCGTTACCTACAGCATTATGGGAGCCATTATTGGAGAATGGATGGGGGGAAGTGCCGGTCTGGGTGTCTATATGATGCGAGTGAAAAACTCTTTTGCCTATGACAAAATGTTTGCAGCAATTATTTTGATTTCCATCATTTCCATTCTATTGTTCAAGAGTATTGACGTGCTGCAAAAAGCCACCACACCTTGGAGTTATTATGACGAAGAAAAGGAGCAAGAGTGATGAAGAGAACAGGCAAGAAAGTTTTGTTAGTTGTAATGATGGTGGCACTGTTAGTGGCATCATTGATTATCACCGGATGTCAACAAGAAGGGAATTCCTTAAGACAGGTTACCGTGGTATTGGACTGGATACCCAACACCAATCACACCGGTCTTTATGTGGCTTTGGAAGAAGGATATTTTGAAGAAGAGGGGTTAACGGTAGAAATTATTCAGCCTACGGAAGGTGGCAGCGCTGATTTGATTGCGGCGGGTCAGGGGGAGTTTGGGCTGAGCTACCAGGAGCAAGTGACGTATGCCAGAACGGCAGAAAATCCCCTTCCGGTAAAGGCCATTGCAGCGGTAATCCAACATAACACCTCTGGGTTTGCCTCTCCGGTGGAAAAGAAAATCATCACCCCAAAG
>SABC01000275.1 GCA_009929175.1 Bacteroidia bacterium
GTACGCCATCTTTTCTCTTGTACTTGATAACCTCTTTATGGACATTTGCTATTGAGGCAAACGGGTTTTTGAAGAAGGTAAGCTGTTTTAGAGCTTTAGGATCCTTTTTGCCAAGATCTCTGAGATAGTAGTTAGGATACTCATTTTTTGATTGCATGTTAACCAATATCACACCCTTTTTAAAGTCCACAAAAGCGCGGAGCTTTTCCACCCTGTCTGTATATGGAGACTGGTACAACCTCTTTGTTTTTTTGGTTTTTAGGTCATATTTATCTACAAACGGGAACTGTCCCTCTTTGGTAAACCCATCCCCTATAAGGAAAAGGTTGTCATTCTCTATTGCAAGGGTATATTTGCCGAATTGATTCTTACGGGTCTGGAAATACCCCGGATCAGAGTATACATCCTGTCTGTTCCTGTCATAAAGTTTAACCGGATGAGCTCCTGGTTTCGAAGGGTCAAAGAGGAATGTCCTGACACTTCTTGTGTCCACCCAGTAATCCATAAATAGAGCACGATTGTCGTCTCCCCAGGTAATTCTTGAGAACCTCTGTCCTGTCTTGAATAGTGATACCGGCTCCCCGTTAAAAGGAGCATCCCACGAGAATACCTCATCTCTGTATTCAACCTTTACTGCCTGATCACCTCCGTCAAGTGCTACTGCGTAATAGAGAGAGGCCGGTTTATCGGCTCTCCAGTTCATTAATCTCATCCCCGGGAATGTTGATGAGGATCCCTTTGGCCTTCCTTCAAAAAGTGGTTTCTCATTAATCACCTTTACCAGATTTGAATTCATATCATATACACAAGTCTTCATCGGGAACATATCGGCAGGAACTATGTATGAGTATGGTTTGGTCATAGTTGTCACTAATATATAGTTACCATCGGGTGAAAGTTCGCTGCCTACATATATTGCTTTACCAAGGAAAGGTCTTCTCTCTCCCTCAAGGGTAACTATTACCAGTTCTGAAGTGGCAAGGGTTTCAAAATTAGCTACATCTAGTTCATTTTTAAGAAGGTCGGGATAAGTTCTTGCCTGCGATTGTGATCCCTTTCCAACAGAGACACTCGGCCCTTTGGGTAGGTCCTTTTTCTGATCAAGCAAGGCCGGTTTGTCTTTTGGCAAAGACCATATCAACAGGGATTTACCATCTTTCATCCAGATAAAGGAAAAATCAACGTATCCGTTAAGACCTGTTGCGACTCTCTTCGCCTGAGCCTGAGCTATATCCACAACCCAAAGC
>SABC01000276.1 GCA_009929175.1 Bacteroidia bacterium
TACCTGGGAGTGGCAGGAGGTCGGTAAGGTAAAGATAAACGCCAAAACTGTCACCATTGGATTACGTGACCTGACAGGTTTTAATGGCCGTTGTGACGCTATATACTTTACGATGGACAACGCTCTACCTCCTAATGAAGCGGAAGCGTTGACAGCATTTAGAAAAGAAAAACTGGGCTTACCAGAAGTTGTGCCCGATGCAGGAAAATTTGATTTTGTGGTCGTCGGAGGAGGAGTTGCCGGCACTGCCGCTGCGCTCACCGCTGCCCGGCAGGGCCTTAAGGTTGCTCTCATCCAAGATCGGCCGGTATTGGGAGGGAATAACAGTTCAGAAGTAAGGGTCCACCTTGGAGGCAGAATTAACCTCGATCCTTATCCAAAACTGGGAGATGTGGTGAATGAAATTGCCCCTCTCAGGGGAGGTAACGCCCAGCCAGGAGATTACTACGAAGATGAGAAAAAACAGGAGAGGGTCAATACGGAAAAAAATATTAGCCTGTTCCTTAATTTCAGAGCATTTAAAGTTGAAAAAGAGGGGACAACCATTAAAACAGTATTTGCCAAACATATTGAAACAGCCGAAGAATTAAGCTTTTCCGCACCTCTTTTTGCGGATTGCACCGGAGATGGAACAATCGGCTATTTAGCAGGTGCCGATTTTGCCATGGGGAGAGAAAGTAAAGCTGAATTTAATGAACCTACTGCTCCCGAGGAAGCGGATAAAATGACCATGGGTGCATCGGTCCAGTGGTACTCAAAAGAAGGAGAAAAAAGCTCCGATTTCCCGGAATTTAACTACGGAATTGACTTTAATGAAACGAACGTTCAAAAAGTA
This sequence comes from Bacteroidia bacterium, assembly GCA_009929175.1. Taxonomy (GTDB): domain Bacteria; phylum Bacteroidota; class Bacteroidia; order Bacteroidales; family UBA932; genus Bact-08. Next base: position 836 of record SABC01000276.1, read on the forward strand.
ACCATGGGTGAATGGACGTGGGAAACGGGCATGAACTTTGACCAGATTTCCGATTTCGAGAGGGTAAGGGACTACGGCATGCTGGTAGTATATTCGAACTGGTCCTACTTAAAAAACAAAAGTTCATTCAAAAAAGAGTACAAAAACAAGTACTTGGATTGGGTCGCTTATATTGCGGGCAAAAGAGAATCACGCAGGCTAATTGGTGATAAAGTATTGACAGAACAAGACATTACCGATTTCGTAATCTATCCTGACGCCTCTGCCTCAACAAGCTGGACGATTGATCTCCATTACCCCGATCCCAAAAATACTGAACATTTTCCCGGCGCTGAATTTAAATCGATTGCGGTTCACAAAACCATACATCCTTACCCCATACCTTACCGCTGTTTTTATTCCCGAAACGT
>SABC01000277.1 GCA_009929175.1 Bacteroidia bacterium
CTCCAACTTTATACATTGCAGGCTTTATTACACCTTCGTATATTGTAATAACATCCGATCCATCTTCAAGAAGTCTGTTGACAATCTCAAGTCCGGTACTCCTGTCTCCGTTCAGCAAAACAGGAAGTAATTCTTCGCTTAAGCCCTGAATGTTCATAACCTTAAATTTTTAATCATCTCCTAAGTTACAAAAAATATTCATTCCCAATCCAGAAGTCTTCTCTGACCCTCAAGAGCCCTTATTTCAGTAACATCCTGACTCACCTCAAGAACACCCTTGTATTCACCGGAATCACCCCTTACGGCAAAGTATCGTATATGTATAAACTTTCCCCTAAGTGTAATCCAGAATTCTGCTTCATCCCTCTCACCCTTTCTGAACTTATTTACAATCTCTTCCACGACATGAAGACTTTCAGGAGGGTGACAGTTTCTTACATCTCTTCCAATCACCGCCGGAGAGCGCGGAAAGAATCGGTCTTTTGCCCTGTTGAAATACCTTACCTTGTCGTTTTCATCCACATAAGTTATATCCAGAGGCAGAGAGTCAAAAATCATTGTAGCCCTTTGAAGGAACTGGTCAGATAAGGGGCCGCTCATCTCAGAAACCACCGTGTTTGCCTCTGAGGCCGATTCCTCTGCTGGCGGATTCGGCCTGTCAATAAATGGAAACGGGTACTCAAAGCTCTGCCGGTGCATCTCGGCCCAATCCTCTTTTGGTATTGTCCCGGCTGCAATAGGATATACAATTATCTCCTCCTTCTGGATCATTCCGAATGCTCCAAAGTAGTAGTTCCCGATTGCCCTGTTAAGTGTCATCCACTCGCTCTGCTCTGATTTTGCAAGGCCGATAAGCTCTTTTATCATCCGGCGGAGGTCGTCGTGGAGAGACCACATAACTCTGAGCGGTTTATACTCTTTCCAGTGCTTTTCCAAATATGGAAAAAGGATATTCTCCTTTTTAATGTAGTGTGGCTCAAACTGAGCGAAGCTCTCCAGATGGGGGAGAAGCTCGGCCTTCAATGAGCCGAGTTCATCAAGTTCTCGCCCTTTGTAGGCTTTGAGGATCTTTTTCATTGTATTGAGGCGGAACTCAAATGCCCTGTTCTCAAGCATGAGGTAGTACAGAAACGACCCCTCCTCCGGACGCTCCCACTCATATGCCTTCAGGTATTCGTACAGGACATTCAGAATTTTGTTGATATCCCTTTTTATTTCAGGGACAGTGATTCC
>SABC01000278.1 GCA_009929175.1 Bacteroidia bacterium
TGTACCCCATAAAACAAACGGATTGCAATTGCAAGATAGGGGGTTCTGATTAATGAACTGCCTAATTTGTGACCGTGAAATCTGCTGAGGCGATCCATCTCACGAGGTCGTTGACTTCGAGACAAGGGAATCTGTTGGTGTGGTTTGTACGGAATGCGCAGAAACGTTGGAGAGGGAGGAGGATTATGATGATTGCAAGGGTATTCCCACGTAAAACGACAGCAACGCCAATTGACGATTATGCCTTTGTTGGCGAGCCAGGATTATTTATCCCTGATGACATAACAGAGATACATGTGTCAGTTGCGTTTACGTGGGACATCCCGCTTGCTGAAAAACTTGCACTGATCTGGAGTAGGTTTGCACCTATCAAGATTGGCGGTCCTGCTTATAACGACAAAGGTGATACTTTTACCGCAGGAATGTATCTTAAAAAGGGTGATGTAATAACTTCTCGTGGCTGTAATAATAATTGTTGGTTCTGTCTTGTGCCGAAAAGGGAAGGTAAATTAAGAGAGTTACCGATCACAGAGGGAAATAACTTACAAGATAACAATATTTTAGGTTGCTCCGAAGGACACATTAAGGCTGTGTTTGAAATGCTATCACATCAAAAACACGTAACGCTTACAGGTGGGTTAGAGGCAAGGTTATTTAAACCTTGGCACGTTAAGTTACTGGAAAAAGCAAAGGTTGAACGAGCGTATTTTGCATACGACACGCCAGATGATTTGCCGCCTCTGATTGAAGCCTCAAAGATACTTAAAGAAAGCCCTTGGTATCGGTGGAGAAAATGCGGATGTTATGTGCTGATCGGATTTCCGAACGACACTATTGACAAGGCGAAGGAGCGATTGGAAACAACATTGAAGCTAGGTTACTCTCCTTTTGCGATGTTTTATCGAGATCCCAATGGTAATCAAAATAAAACAAAAGATTGGGCAAAGTTCCAAAGACAGTGGATAAGACCACAGATCATAAATGCGACAAGAAAAAAGTTAGGATTATAAGGGGAGGCTATTCGATGACTAAAGAAAAAGAGCAAGAAAAAACCTGCCACACATGTAAGCACTTACGTCTCAAGGATTATGTTTACGGAATCTGCCTGAGGACTTGTAAAACTGTGCAGCCTTGCAACTCGTGCGGTAAATGGGAGGAAGAAGAAGAGAGGGATTGGTATGGGTGCTGAAGGAGGGTACGGACTGATGGAAGATAATAGGG
>SABC01000279.1 GCA_009929175.1 Bacteroidia bacterium
GTACAGTACAAACAGCCCGGCCAACACCAGTGCAAATATGATGATGGGCATCTCATGGCCTCCTTTCCCCTTGTGGTTGATATAAGTATACCCGAACCAACGGGTTTCATGCAGAATGCTTTAATAATACACAGTATAAACAGATTGCCAACGATTGTAAAGGGAAGGACTTATCTACGATTTTCACCCACCATCCTGCGAATCTCTTCTTGTTCCTCTTGGGTCAGCGTCCTCAACATGAGGATGTGAATGGAAACCAGAGTTCCCACAACGAGGAGAACCCACGTCACAATATCTTTACCGATGAACACCATAGAAATTGTCAAGGTGGTCCACAAAAATACCAAAGAAACCACTTTATTCTTACGGGTAATCCCCTTATAAATCATATAGCATGATATATACGGTCCAAGCACCTTATGCCCCATCAGCCAGCGATACATTTTGGCGGAGCTTCGAAGATAGCAGAAAGAAGACAACAACAAAAAAGGAGTCGTGGGGAGAACCGGAATAAATACTCCGATAATCCCCACAACCAACGTTATGGTTCCAACCAATAAATAGAGCCCATTTTTCATGTTTTTCAAGATTGCCCTCGACTCTTTTATAAAATATTATTTACCCAGATCAAATCGATCCGCTTCCATTACTTTAGTCCAGGCTTTCACAAAATCAGCCACTAGCTTTTCCTGGCCGTCCTCCGCAGCGTATACCTCCGCCAAAGCCCGTAGTTGAGAGTTAGATCCGAAAACTAAATCCACTCGGGAGGCTGTCCACAGAGACTCTCCTGTTTTTCGATCCATTCCCTCATAAGTTCCCGTCTCTTCATCCAATGGTTTCCATTCCGTATTCATATCCAACAAATGCCGGAAAAAGTCATTGGTGAGAATCTGGGGCCTTTTGGTAAATACCCCGTAGCCGCTCTGTCCATAGTTTGCACCCAGAACCCGCAGACCTCCCACAAGAGCTGTCATCTCAGGAGCTGTCAGCGTGAGCAACTGTGCTTTATCCACTAACATCTCTTCCGGTTTTGTATCATATTTTGCCTTCATATAGTTTCGGAACCCATCTGCTTTGGGTTCCAGTACATGAAACGCCATCACATCTGTATCATCTTGACATGCATCGGTTCTGCCCGGATGGAATGGCACTTCTACTTCTACCCCTGCTTGTTTTGCGGCCTCCTCAATGGCAACTCCGCCTCCTAGAACAATTAAGTC
>SABC01000280.1 GCA_009929175.1 Bacteroidia bacterium
TCAAGTATTAAATCTGTTTAAAATAGTTCCTGATTATGACCTAAATATAATGAAACCGGGTCAGGATCTCTACGATGTAACATCAAATGTATTGCTTGGAATGAGGGATGTACTTAAAGAGTCAAAGCCGGATATTGTTCTTGTACACGGAGATACCGGCACCTCAACAGCAGCTGCACTAGCTGCCTTTTATGCCCAGATTCCTGTAGGGCATGTTGAAGCAGGATTAAGGACAGATAATATATACAGCCCCTGGCCTGAGGAGATGAACCGCCGTATTACAGGACGTCTAAGCACCCTCCACTTCTCACCCACCCCTCTTAGCAAAAGCAACCTGCTCAAAGAGAACACCCCCGAAGAGAGCATTTCGGTTACCGGCAACACAGTTATCGATGCCCTCCATATAGTAATCAAACAGATCCAAGAGACTCCGGGAATTACTCAAGAGATAGAGCAAACCCTGCACAAAGCAGGTATCCCTCAAACCAAACTGCAAAACTGGCAAAACAAAGAGCGCAAAATGGTGCTCATTACCGGCCACCGCCGCGAAAACTTTGGTGATGGATTCATAGATATATGCAACGCAATCAAAGAGCTTGCACAACAACATAAAGATACCGACTTCCTCTACCCAATGCATATGAACCCAAACGTACGCAGTGCAATCAAAGAGGTATTCGGCAACTACCTAAACAACGGCTCCAACACAATATTCATAGAGCCCTTGGACTACCTCCCGTTTGTTTACCTCATGAACCACTGCACAATTGTACTCACCGACAGCGGCGGAATACAGGAAGAGGCACCCGGCCTGGGCAAACCGGTACTGGTAATGCGAAACACCACCGAACGCCCCGAAGCCCTGGAAGCAGGCACAGTGAAACTTGTAGGGACCAACAAACAACTCATAATAAAAGAGGTGAGCAACCTGCTCCTAAACCACGATTATTACAACACAATGAGCAAAGCCAACAACCCCTACGGCGACGGACTTGCCGGCAAACGGATTATAGAACAACTAAGCAAACTTTAAAGATTAAATGAAAGCACTCTTCATGGGGCTGGGCTATATAGGCCTCCCCACAGCAGCAGTCGCCGCAAAAAGCGGAATAGATGTCACAGGAGTTGATATAAATCCAGAGGTTGTGGAGACGATAAACCGTGGAGAGATTCATATTATTGAACCAGGTTTAGGCGATGTTGTAAAGGATGTCGTTCTC
>SABC01000281.1 GCA_009929175.1 Bacteroidia bacterium
GACTTAATTGTTCTAGGAGGCGGAGTTGCCATTGAGGAGGCCGCAAAACAAGCAGGGGTAGAAGTAGAAGTGCCATTCCATCCGGGCAGAACCGATGCAGGTCAAGATGATACAGATGTGATGGCGTTTCATGTGTTGGAACCCAAAGCAGATGGGTTCCGAAACTATATGAAGGCAAAATATGATACAAAACCGGAAGAGATGTTAGTGGATAAAGCACAGTTGCTCACGTTGACAGCTCCTGAGATGACAGCTCTTGTGGGAGGTCTGCGGGTTCTGGGGGCAAACTATGGACAGAGCGGCTATGGGGTGTTTACCAAAAGGCCCCAGATTCTCACCAATGACTTTTTCCGGCATTTGCTGGATATGAATACGGAATGGAAACCATTGGACGAAGAGACGGGGGTTTATGAGGGAGTGGATCGAAAAACAGGAGAGTCTCTGTGGACGGCCACCCGAGTGGATTTGATTTTTGGATCTAATTCGCAACTACGTGCTTTGGCGGAAGTGTATGCCGCTGAGGATGGCCAGGAAAAATTGGTGCGGGACTTTGTGAAGGCCTGGACCAAGGTGATGGAAGCGGATCGATTTGATTTGAGCAAATAATATTTTGTCTAAGAGTCGAGGGCAATCTTGAAAAACATGAAAAACGGACTCTATCTAGTGGTTGGAACCATAACGTTGGTTGTGGGGATTATCGGAGTATTTATCCCGGTTCTCCCCACGACTCCTTTTTTGTTGTTGTCTTCTTTTTGCTATCTTCGAAGCTCCTCTAGAATGTATCACTGGCTGATGGGGCATAAGGTACTAGGACCGTATATTTCAAGTTATATGATTTATAAGGGGATTACCCGTAAGAATAAGGTGGTTTCTTTGGTATTTTTATGGACCACCTTGACGATTTCTATGGTGTTCATCGGTAAAGATATTGTGACGTGGGTTCTCCTCGTTGTGGGAACTCTGGTTTCCATTCACATCCTCATGCTGAGAACGATTACCCGTGAGGAACAAGAAGAGATTCGTAAGATGGTGGGGGAAAATCATAGATAAGTCCTTCTCTTTACAACCGATGGCAATCTGTTTATACTGTGTATTATTAAAGCATTCTGCATGAAACCCGATGGTTCGGGTATACTTATATCAACCACAAGGGGAAAGGAGGCCATGAGATGCCCATCATCATATTTGCACTGGTGTTGGCCGGGCTGTTTGTACTGTAC
>SABC01000282.1 GCA_009929175.1 Bacteroidia bacterium
ACCATCTTCACTTACCCCCTCTGCTACAATTCCGGAGAGATCTGCATCTATGCAGAGCTTAACATCAATTAGCCTTTTGGGCATATTTGCCTCCAGCTCCTTCTCAAACAGCCTGTTGTAATTCCTGTAAATATTTGTGCCGGGAGCTATATCGGGCTGGTCATTTATCAACACGAATCCCTTAGATGCAACATTTACCCTTACACCCAGCACCTCTCCGTTCTTATCTGTAAAACATATCCCGTCACCATTTTCAAGGCGGGCAAATGAGTCTAACTCTATTCTTGAGGAGCCCCCTCTTTCAAATTGAATCTCCTTAACTCTCCCTACCAATTCTCCGGATGCTTTCGCAATATCCCCACTGCTCCACGCACCCCTCTCACCATCTATAAAGAGGTTTGTATATCCTCTGTTAAATGTGTTCTCCGGCCGAGGTGTGAATCCCCCATAGAGCCTTCCGCTTGACGCCTTGATAAATTGTTCATCCCTTTGTATAAAATTATCAAGCAAAGACCTGTAATACCTAACAATATTCTTGATATATGAGATGTTTTTCAACCTCCCCTCAATTTTAAACGAAGATACACCTGCATATGCAAGTTGAGGTATATACTCTCCAAGGTTGAGATCCTTTAGAGAGAGAAGTGGTTTATCTTTAACAAGAACCTTACCCCCGGAATCCTCCAAATTATATTTTGACCTGCAAGCCTGAACACAAGAGCCTCTGTTTGCACTTCTTCCTGCTATCCTCTCACTCATATAGCACTGACCACTGTATGAGACACACAAAGCTCCGTGGATAAAACTTTCCAGATCAATTGTTGTATTTGCCCGAATCTCCTTTATCTGTTCCAGGGAGAGCTCCCTGGCCAGGATAAGTCTGCTGAATCCAAGATTTTCCAGCATTTTTGCCTGTTCAACGCTCCTTATATTTGTCTGAGTGGATGCAAAAAGCGGGATAGGAGGTAATTTCGCTTTAAGCAGTCCCATATCCTGAATTATCAAAGCAGAGCAGCCGGCATTCCAGGCCTGATTTGCAATCTTCTCCGCCTGCTTTATCTCGCTCTCATACAGAATTGTATTCAGTACAAGAAACACTTTAGTCCCAAATTTTGAAGCATACCGTGCAAGCTTCTCAACATCCTGCATTGAATTTCCTGCAGCCTCCCTTGCACCAAATGCCGGTCCGGCAATATAGAGAGAATCGGCACCGCAATCT
>SABC01000283.1 GCA_009929175.1 Bacteroidia bacterium
ATGTATCCCCATCCTCGGGGTTGTACCATTCGTTAATCCAAAATTGTGTATAAAGCTCCTCATCACCAATGTTAGTGATGTTGTGGGTGTACCATACAGGCATGTCCACATATGACGGCTCGTTCCCATCCAGGTAGAAGTCCATTACTTCATCACTGCCAATCTTACGGAGTTGAATCCTTGCCTTTCCCCTAATGACAGTAAACCGCTCAATCTTGCGGGTATGGTAATGGTTGCCACGTGTAATTCCCGGCAGGGTAGTGGAGAAAGATACCTGGCCACCTACTCCAAGCTTGATTGTCTCCACAAACATCCCACGGTTGTCGGAATGTTTAACCAGCTTGACAGGGAATTTGTTTTTGTAATCTATATATGACCTGAATGTATTGAACAGGTTCACCTCATTAATGTCGGCCAAGTTTGGAATGGAACCATTGTTTGCATACAATGAATTGAACTGCTCAAAAAGAGAGAGGATACTGCTCACCTTGCGTTCAAAATCAAATGGAACATTAACCATTGACACTCCCTTGTTTTCAAATTGACCGATTATAAACTTGCAGAGTGAGCCCACATAGATTAGTTTTACACTGCTATCGGTAATAATTTGAGGCTGCTCACCATTGACCAGCTTATAAGCAAATGTGGCAATAAAAGTGTTGTAGTTTGGCCTGGAAAACTCACCATAAACATTGGGTACCACCAAACCGGTGAACGATGCATTATTTTTAGCAGCCCACTGCTCCAATAGTTCACGACCATCTTTTTTTGACTGACCGTAAAGGTTATCCAATTCTTCCTGGGTAGAGGAGGAGAACAACACATGAGGAGTAACCCCCTCGCTTTCCATTGCATCAATCAACTGCTTTACCAACCCAATATTGGTTGCATAAATCACCTGAGGATCTGGGTGCCTGTTCATAGCAGCCAAATGAACAATAACATCACATTGCTTAACAAAGCTTCTTAACAATGCAGAGTCACTAAAAAAGCGGTCCTCAAAGGGTATCCGCTTGTATTTATCCGGGGCCAGCCCAAGATGGTTGTAAAGATGTGACCCCACAAACCCGGCCTGCCCTGTAATTCCTACCCTAATCATAATTTCAAATCTTCTCGGATGAATTCAAGTTTGAGCAACAATTGTGTCATCTCCTGAACATCCAGTTGCTTTGTGTTGTGGGAGTGGTAATCCTCTACTTTAGAGATATCCTCTTC
>SABC01000284.1 GCA_009929175.1 Bacteroidia bacterium
CGACACTTACGGAATGCCGGTGAAGATATCCAACTGTTCAAATAACTATGGTCCTTTCCAGTTTCCGGAGAAGCTGATTCCTCTTTTTATCAATAATATATGCAACAACAAACCTCTTCCTGTTTACGGTAAGGGAGAGAATGTACGTGACTGGCTTTTTGTTGAGGACCACGCCCGTGCAATTGACCTTATTTTTCACGAGGGTGCAGATGGCGAGACCTACAACATTGGAGGCTTTAATGAGTGGAAAAACATTGACCTTATAAAGGTACTCATAGCGACAGTAGACAGGCAGCTCGGCCGCCCTGCGGGGGCCTCGCTGCAGCTGATAACCTATGTTACAGACCGTGCCGGCCACGATCTCCGCTACGCGATTGACTCCGGCAAACTCAACCGGGAGCTCGGGTGGTCACCCTCGCTCCAGTTTGAAGAGGGAATTGAAAAGACAGTCAAATGGTACCTTGAAAACCGTGAGTGGATGGAGCGTATAACCTCCGGTGATTACAAAAGTTATTACGAAAAAATGTATAAAATATGAAAGGCATAGTTCTCGCCGGAGGTTCCGGTACTCGTCTCTACCCAATCACAAAAGGGGTTTCTAAGCAGTTACTCCCTATTTACGATAAACCGATGGTCTATTATCCCATCTCGGTTCTTATGCTTGCCGGCATCAGAGAGATTCTGATAATTTCCACACCATCTGATCTTCCCGGTTTCAAGCGCCTTTTGGGAGATGGCAGCGACTACGGAGTAAAGTTTGAGTATGCAGAGCAGCCATCACCTGATGGTCTGGCACAAGCTTTTATAATTGGGGAGAAGTTTATTGGGAATGACACTGCCTGCCTTGTTCTTGGAGATAATATCTTTTATGGACAAAACTTTGGATCTATGTTAAGAGAGGCTGTAAGAGCAGCAGATGAAGATGGTGACGCTACAGTTTTTGGCTATTGGGTAAATGACCCCGAAAGGTATGGAGTTGCCGAATTTGATAAAGCAGGAAAAGTGCTAAGCATTGAGGAGAAACCAAAGGAGCCAAAAAGTAACTATGCTGTAGTAGGATTATATTTCTATCCAAACAAAGTTGTAAACATTGCAAAACAAATCAAGCCCTCCGCAAGGGGAGAGCTTGAAATTACAACTGTCAATCAGGAATTCTTGAATGAGCAAAAACTCAAGGTTCAAACCTTGGGCCGTGGTTT
>SABC01000285.1 GCA_009929175.1 Bacteroidia bacterium
AAATAATTTATTGTTTTGAATTCACTATAGCAAAAGGGTGGAATCATGACAGCAACACAAACGAAACTGATTATGTATTACGAGATTCACAGGTTACATCTAATAGAAGGATTGTCCGTTCGAGGAATATCCAAGCATTTGGTATGTAACAGAAGAACAGTATCAAAATATCTCTCCATGAATGAGACGGAGTATTTTGAGTTTATAGAGAAGCAGCGGGAGCGGAATAAGCTTCTCTCAGAATATGAGCCCTTTGTATATATCAAGCTGGACGAATTCAATGATACCAGTGCTGCACAGATGCACGATTGGCTCAAAGAGCGTTATCCTGATTTTCCCAAGGTGTCTCAAAAGACCATTTACAACTTTGTTTTCTGGATAAGGGAGAAGTACAATATTCCATTTGTTTCAAAGACCAACAGGGATTATTTTACCGTCCAGGAATTACCCTTTGGCAAACAGGCACAGGTGGACTTTGGTGAATATTCCATGCGCAGTAGTAATGGAAGGATCAAGGTCTATTTCTTCGTCCTGCAACTCTGTGCCAGCAGGATGAAGTATCTGTTTTTTCAGCTGTCACCATTTACCAGTCACTCTGCGATACAGGCGCATGAGATGGCATTTAAACAGTTGGAAGGCATTCCGGAAGTACTGGTCTATGATCAGGACCGTGTTTTTCTTGTGGATGAAAATTTGGGAGAGTATATCACGACAAAGGAGTTCGGGAGATATGCCCAGGAAAGGAAAGTGCGGTTGCATTTTTGTCACAAGTACGATCCGGAATCGAAGGGCAAGATCGAAAATGTAGTCCGTTATGTGAAGCAGAACTTTCTGCATAACAGGCTTTTTGAAGAGATACACATCCTCAATGCACAGGCAGTTGGTTGGTTGGTGCGTACTGGTAATGGAATAGAACATACATTTACAAGGAAGATACCCCATCATCAATGGTTGCTTGAGAAACAGCATCTTCAGCCATATTATCCCCTTTCCATCCCACATGAACCATTACTGGACCATGGTGTCCTTAAAGACAACACAATAAGGTACAGGGGCAATATTTACTCTCTTCCGGCAGGCACTTATAAAGACAGCAAAAGTAAGGTATTCATCAGGGAGGAAGAAGGTACTTTGATAATAAGCAATCTGAACAATGAGGTAATAGCTACCCATACGATACCGGCGGTCAAGGGAATAA
>SABC01000286.1 GCA_009929175.1 Bacteroidia bacterium
AAGGCAAGGAAGGCCTGAATCAGCCTTCCTTCCTGTCCAAACCAACAAGATAGATCTCAAAGGAGTCGTCCCTGCAGGCTTTTGGCTTGAAGGGCTTCACCTTTGTGAAGAAGGTGCGCATTGTCTTGAGCAGTTCGACCTGCCCTCCACCTTGGAAAATTTTCACCACGAGGTTTCCATGCACCTTCAGGTGCTCCTGTGCAAGATAGATTACCTGTTCTGCAAGATACTCGCTGCGCGCGGTATCGACTGCCCTGTTTCCCATGGTCATGGGAGCAGCATCGCTGATAATGACATCATACGGGCCTTGTTCCACAAGAGTGGGACGAATTTCTTTGCTGAAAGCATCCCCGACATAGCTGGTGACCGTGTGAGGGACGGGGTTGAGATTCAAGGGATTGAGATCTACCGCTATGATTCTTCCCTCTCCCTTGATCAGCTCATTGTGTGTGTAAAGAGTCCATGACCCGGGGGCAGCACCTACGTCAAGGACGGTGTCCCCTCGCTTCACGAGGTTGAAGGATTGCTGAAGTTCTTCCAGCTTATAAACGGAACGGGCAGGGTAGCCCTCTTTGTGTGCACGTTTGGTGTAGGAGTCTGCACGGTCCCTTCTGCTGGTTGCCATGTCTTGACTATAGCAAACTATCAAGTCTGCCGGAAGGGTGGGGTGCGGACAAAAAGATGGTGCCAGCGGTATTGTGGGGTGGGGAGAGAGAACCGCTGGCACCAAAGAAATCACACTTTAAGGAGGTTTGAAAAAAACTGTTGCTCTGTTCTGCCTATACTATTGCAAGGAGCGTGCCAACTTTTAAAATACATACTATAGGTACAAAATACCAGCCAAAAGTAAAGGTTAAGTCATGACTGTGCATAATTGGGCTGTGAAAAAAAGTAACACTATTTCAAAATTGCACACAAGCATTGCTGTCAGGGCAAAAGGAAGGGTGCCAAAAGCTGATTGGAAAATCTTTTGGCACCCTGTCAGTATGAAAAAGGAGGAGTATGAAAAAAATTGTGTTGCTCTGTTCTGCATCTATTGTAATGCAATAATCATGCCAACAATAACCTGCATTTCTGGCCTTTTTTCACTGGTTTGATGCTGGAAAAGTGTGTAGCGTTTGCACACCCCTTCATTTCTGTGCATTTTTTGCGCAATTGACGAATTCTTGCGCGCTTACTATTGTATCTACATG
>SABC01000287.1 GCA_009929175.1 Bacteroidia bacterium
TTGGCTTCTGTGGTGAGGCCGGACGTAAGGGAACCGATGCCGGTTGTACAACGGTGTAAACCGGTGTTACCTCCTGCACCTTGGCTTTGGCAAGTTGCAGCTGTTGCGAAATCTGGTTGTACAAACCATAAGCCAACGTAGCTTCGTTTTGTAATCGCTCCAACCGGGTCTGGTAACCTGTCATCACAATATCCAAATTTGAATCGGCAAAGTTGGCATACTTTTGTTGTGCCTCATAATAATTTTGTTGTGCCTCCTTGTACAATTTCTCTGTGTATTCCAGATCCTGTGTAGCCTTATTGGTCCGGTAGCGGGTTATGTAATCCTGTAGATTTTTCATTACGGTATCCGTAAGAGTGGCAGAAACCAATGGATCCTGCATGGTTACGCTGATTGATATCATCCCGTTTTTCTTATCCACACTCGTCACGATACGATCGCTTATTCCTTTTGCTATCTCAGCCTGTTCTTGTGTAAGCCGGAATACATCAGGCTTTTCGGTAGTTGCCCCCTGGGGTTTATCCTTAAATAAGGATACTGCCCAACCTACAGCCTTAAAGGGAGCCGATGTGATGATTCCCCACCAGGGAGCCCGTTGGTGTTTGTCCATGTATTCAAACAATCCCATAGCTTTTTCATCTGAAATGGGCTTTATTTTTACCGGAAACAGATCCACCAGAAAAGGAGTAGACTTCACAATATCGGGGTAAATTTCGGGAGATAGAGCTTCATCCCCGGATACAGAACCTATATTTATCCCAGCCATACTTGCCAACGCACCTAAATTTCCGGCACCCCCTTTTGCTTTCGCTTCAGGAGCCAGAACAACAGTCGTTGTATATTCTTTAGGAATACTAAAGGCAACAATCAGACCCAATACAACGGCCACACCACAAGCTTTGGAAATTAAATATTTCCCATCCCAAACTTTTTGAGCCAGTTCCAATAAATCAATCTCCTGCACCTCAGTTTTTTTGGACACAACTTGTTGTTTTTCTATTTCGTTCATACAGATTCTTTCTTTTATTTGGTAAGAGTCAACAGGGTTGCTACAATGGCACCTAAGGATGCAATAGAAGAGCTCAGACCGATAATTTCACCCAACGACATACCTTTCTTGTCGGGTTTGGTCGGCACCACAATCTCACAGCCCGGCTGGATGTATTTGGAAGAACCGCCCTTTAACTGAGCC
>SABC01000093.1 GCA_009929175.1 Bacteroidia bacterium
ACATCGGAATTCAAAAGCAAGTAGTAATCAGAATCTACCTCTTTGAGAGCGAGGTTATACCCCCCTGTGAAGCCATGATTCGTGTCGAACTCGATAAGCCTCACACTGTCTCGGAAATTTTGCTTAACCCAGTCTGCCGACCCGTCCGTAGAACCATTGTCGGCAACTATTACAGAGACGCCGGGCAAGTTGCTCCGCTCCGTGAGAATACCGAGAAAACGTTCAAGATAGTGTTTCCCGTTCCAATTAAGTATAACAATGGCTATTGAAGGCACTTAAAGAGAGTTTTTGCAAAGATAGTCAAAAGAGTTTTACAGATGAAACCTCAGACCAATCTCAAAACGGAACTGAAGAGGTTGTGAAGTACGGATACTTATAGGCTGGCTGTTGTCAAAAAAGTAGGCAAAGGAGGGGTCAAAATAGAGACCCATGTGGTTGTTGGCTTTAAACTCGGCACCAATACCTGCATTTACCGACCATTGCAAACCGTCAATCAGTTCGCCGTTGGTTTTCCTTGCCCCGTTTTCCATGACTTTGTATGAAGCATAAAGACCCTTTTCTACCATCATACCCCCGGAGCCGTACAATCGGATTTTTGAATTATCCATGAAAGAGTAGTACAAATTAAGCGGAAACCCAAGGTAATGGAGAGTCTGCTGAGTCTCACGGGTTTCATCCCTGGAAATTGCATCGTAATGGGAAAAGAGCATAGAGTAAACCACCCCGGTACCTGCCGATACCCTGTTGGACAAAGGGAGTTGTATCTGCAACCCCACCGAGACAGGCATCAGGAATTTGGTGTTGGAAATAACCTCCTGTGGAACATATGCCTTTTGTATTGTAGAGACAACATTGTTTGCTGCATACCCCCCCTGTGCCTGGCTCATTGCCATAAGAGAGACTGAATTGCTGGATGTTGAGGGAGAAACATGCGTACTAAATGATATGGAGGGCTTTCCATTTCCTCTTTTGGTTTTGTAATCGCCTGCGCTCGGATATTTGGCGGGCTGGTAAGTGGATTTTGAAATTTCCCCGGGAGTCGAAGCCTTTGTCTCCTCAACTGCCTGTTCATGTGTAATAACCTCTTCTTTGGCAGGTTGTGAATCCATTGAGCTTTGGCCCAAAGGTTGTTTAGTTTCAACATTTTGATTATCAGCCAACACATTGCGCCTGCCAACTGTAACAGAAACTCTGGGGGTTTCTTTAATTGCAGGCTGATTATGCTGACCTGCCTGCACACCGGGCGACTCCACAACCGAGACCAAATTGCCTGCAGGGGTGTCTGCAACGGGAATATCAACCCTGTTCAAAACCAGAAAGAGCACTACGGAGGCAGCTACGGCGGCAGATGCCACAACAGCCCTCCGGAAATAGACCACGCGGGCCCTTCTCCTACTGTCCAAGGAAGACTCGATGGCTTCCCACGCACCCTCTCCGGGAAGCTCGTGGTACCCCTCCATCAAATCGCGTATCTTGCTGTCAAACTCCTTGTTGCCCATTATATATTAGTATCTCTTGTCATTCAGTTTTTCCTGAAGCCACATCCGGCCTCTGCTTAGCTGTGAACGTGAGCTTCCCTCACTGATCCCAAGTTCTTTGGAGATCTCCAAATGGCTGTACCCCTCGAGCACATACATGTTGAATACTGTCCGGAACCCTGCAGGCATTGAGGCTATAAGCCTCATCAGCTCCTTTGAACCGATACCGTCCAAAACTCCGGAATCGGCGGTAAACTCCTTGGCTGCATCGCTGATCTCCTCACTGAACTTTAAAACATCTCCCTTTCGGAGGGACATTAACGCAGTATTTACGAAGATCTTTCGCATCCAGCCCTCAAAGGACCCGGTACCGTTGTAACTTCCAATTTTTTCAAATACTGTGATAAAACCATCATGAAGGATATCCCTTGCCCGCTCCCTGTCTCCGGCGTATCGTAGGCAAACCGAAAGCATCCTTGCGGAATACAACTCATACAAGAATCGTTGGGCACGCCGGTCTTGCCTGACACAGCCCTCCAACAGCTCTTTTTCGTCGGAAAATTCCCTTTGTGTAATCATTCACAGCATTTATAAGATGCAAAAAAGCAAGGTTTCGTTGCATCAAAAATAAAAAGATTTCTGCAACCACAGACAGTGGATTGATATTTGTAAAGGTAATAAAATAATTAACTTTGTAACAAACTAACAAGTATCAAGATGCTCTCTTACGTCAAGTCAAGGTTTCCATTTATAGCGGCATTACTTTTTTTACCTACCCTTTTAATGTTTCCGGCAAACTCCTTTTCCCAGGAAAAAGGAAACTTTACTGTAGGCACATACCTGGAAGCACTCAGGAATTACAACTCCGGGAATTTTGAAGCTGCCGACAAGCTCTTCCGGGAAGTTACCACTGCCGATAAGGAGAACGATGCCTCTTTTTTTTACCTTGCCAACATCCAGCTGGAGTGGGGTAACATAGACAAAGCTACCGAATACCTTACACAAGCCATCAAACGCGATCCGGGAAACAGCTGGTACAAACAATACCTTGCAAGGCTGTACACCTACTCAGGCAAAAATGATAAGGCAATCAAGCTTTACAACGAATTACGTGAAGAGTTCCCGTATAAAAGCGAACTCTATGACGGCCTTATTGAGCTCCACATACAAGCCAAGGACTACTACAAAGCCCGTGAAGTACTGGAAGATATAGAGAAATCAGTGGGCGTGAACGAAGCCACCGGACTCACCAGGTTCAACCTGCTGATATATGAAAACATGAGCGACAGTGCCTACAACTACCTAATTGCCCTCGACAAGGAGTTCGCAACTCCCCGCACCTCAGCCATACTCGGGGATTACCATGCGTCATTACAAAACGATACGATTGCCGAACAATACTACATCAAAGCCCTCAACATGGCACCTGACTATGTCCCTGCAAGCTTTGGACTGGCAGAGATATACAGGATTCAGGGTAAGTTTGACCTCTATTTTGGAAGAATCTACCCTTTCATGGCCAACCCGGTAGTAGAACCCTTCATGAAAACCAACTACATGAATCAGTTGATGGGGAACACCAGGTTTGTCCAAACCTTCCTTCCACAGGTAGACTCCATGATGACCTTCATGTATAACGCTCATCCCCAAGACAGCACGGTAGCCTATAGCTACTCGCTTTTCCTGGTTCAAAGTGGTAAAGGCACGCAGGCTATCGATGTGCTCGAAAAAAACGTCAACCAATATCCCGGCGATAAAGAGGCCCACAGGCAATACCTCTCCCTGATCTACTACCTGGAGATGTGGGAGCAACTAATCCAAAACAGCGAAAAAGCCTTGATTCATTTCAAAGACGATACAGACTTCCTGCAATTCCGGGGAATTGCGGAGTTGCAGTCGGGTATTGTGGACAAATCCATCATCACGTTCAAGGAGATACTACGCTATACCAAGGACAGTGCTACAACCGTCAATACCCTTACCACCATCGGTGACCTGTCTTACAGGGCGGGCAACAAAAAAGAGGCTTTCAAATATTACCGCAGGACATTGAAAAAAGAGCCAAAGCACTTGCCTGCACTCAACAACTATGCTTATTACATGGCCCTCGACGGCAAAAACCTCAAGGAGGCATACCGGATGAGCAAAATAACTGTTGAGCAGGAACCAAACAACTCCACTTACCTGGACACATATGCCTGGATATTGCATCTGATGGGCAATAATCTGGAAGCCAAAGGAGTTTTCAAACAAGCAATGCTCTACGGGGGAAAGGAGAGTGCCGACATACTGGACCACTATGCGCATGTACTTTATGAGCTTAAAGAGTACGATATTGCCTTCCTTTACTGGGACCAGGCCGACAAAATAGACCCCTCCCTGGGAATTGCCCAAAAGGCAGCTGCACTAAAGGAAAAAATCAACAAACCAACCCAATGAAAAAAAACATTGCAACCCTGTTTTTGATTTGTTTTGCACTTACAACTGCATTTAGCCAAAATGTGAGTGAACAGACTCGTCAAAGGGAAGCAATTGAGAAGGAGATTGCCCTGCTCGACAAGCAACTGGCATCCACCAAAAGCCAGCAGCAGACAAGCACCCGGGAACTGAGCCTTATACAGCGCAAGATCAGCAACCGCAGGCAGCTGCTGTCACGCATCGAGTCCGACATAAAATTCACCGAGATCCGTACTCAGGAAAAAGAGCGGGAGGTCAACCGGCTCAAAAAGGAGCTGGAAAACCTAAAAGACAAATACAAGCACCTTATATACAGCTCATACAAAAACAGGGACAAAACCGCTTGGATTCTCTACGTCCTTGCAAGCAAAAACGTTGAACAAGGATACCGAAGATGGAGTTACCTCAGGAGTTACTCCGAAACCATGAAAAGGACTGCAGATGCCATCCGTGTCAAAAGCGATAATGTCCGGGCAGAAATACTCAAGCTGGAGGCAATGCGCGAAGAATCCCTGGCAATGAAAAAACAACGGGAAGATGAGTACCGCTCACTTGCACAGGAAGAAAAAAAGGCAAGGGATATAATCAATACCCTCTCCCGCCGCGAAAGAGAGTTCCGCAACCAAATCACAGCAAAAAGACGGGAAGTGGAGAGGCTCAACCGCGAGATAGAGAGGATCCTTGCAGAGGCAGCAAAAGCCAATCGTAATGCTGGGGCAGAGGAGGTTGCTGCAGCAAGGGTTCTCTCGGGAATATTCGAAAACAACAAAGGGAAATTGCCCTGGCCTGTGAAAGACGGAGTTATAATAGAGCAGTTTGGCCAGCACAACCACCCTGTATTCAAAAACATAAAACTCCCGTTCAACAATGGGGTCAATATAGCCACCTCACTTAATGCCGAGGTTTTATCTGTCTTTGACGGGATTGTCAAACAGATTCTGGTAATGCCGGGGTATAACCAGTGCGTGCTTGTACAGCACGGTAACTACTACACCTTTTATACAAAGATGGAAAAGGTGAAGGTCAGCGCAGGCGAAACCGTAAGGACCGGAGAGGTCTTGGGTACGCTTGCCGAAAGCGAGGGGAGTTCTGTAATCCACTTCCAGCTGTGGCATGGAACCAGCAAACAGAACCCGGAGCACTGGATCTCCAAATAGCAATCAATAATTAAAGCTGCTGCCCCCTATAAATTCCCTCATAATTGAGGTGGGCGGGATAGTTGCAATCTCAGAAGGCTGGAGCTCCTGAATATAAGAGAGGAATTTAAGCAACCGGATGCTTTCGGTTGAGGCAGGAGAGTTGGCAGGTATCCTCCTCAGCAAAGGCTCTGCATAGTATTTGAGCATAGGCAGTTCGTACAGCAATGCCGAATTGAACATGATGTCGGCATTCTCCTGGAAAGGAAAGATGTTATTGATTTCTCCCCTCCTGACACTCGGCCACCTCATTATGGTGCTTTCGGGCGACATTCCGCGGAAACTGCCGTCGCGTACAATTCTCCTGAGCAAACGGCAATCGGATGTAGAAATATTGTTGTTCTCGTCAAGGGAGAGGGAGGTGAGGGCAGATGCATAGATCTTGTAGATCTTCTCTTCGGGAATATGTGATGTGAGTTTTGGATTGAGCCCGTGAATCCCTTCCATTATAAGGATATCTTTCTCGCCAAGCGTAAGAGTTGTCCCGTTAAAGACCCTTTTACCCTGTGCAAAGTCAAATTTGGGCAGTTCCACGGTTTTTCCTTCAAACAGCTCATTCAGTTGAAGGCTGAGAAATGGCACATCCATTGCCTCAAGCACTTCAAAATCGTAATTTCCCTCACTGTCTCTTGGGGTTTTATCCCTGTCTACAAAATAGTTGTCCATCTCAATAATGACAGGATTCATCCCTAAAACCTTAGCCTGGAGGGCTACCCTTTTGGAGGTTGAGGTCT
The DNA here is from genome assembly GCA_009929175.1 of Bacteroidia bacterium. Classification (GTDB taxonomy): domain Bacteria; phylum Bacteroidota; class Bacteroidia; order Bacteroidales; family UBA932; genus Bact-08. The sequence continues at coordinate 5,866 of SABC01000093.1, forward strand.
TGCCACTGGACGAGGGTCCGGCAATCAACACAAGTTTCACCTTGTCCCTGCGTTTGAAGATTTCGTCGGCTATCCGGATATATTTGCGCTCGTGAAGTGCCTCCGAAATCTGGATAAGATCCTTTGCCCTGCCATCCATGATAGCCTTGTTGATGGATCCTACCCCTCTGGCTCCCATGATGCTGCACCAGTCCGAATACTCTTTGAACACATCAAAAAGCTTGTATTGGTAGGGAGAACGGATAATTTCATATGGCTTTGTAATGGATGGCGAGCGCAACATCAAGCCCCTGCTGAATGTTTCGATATCCCATGAAGTTATCACACCTGTGGAGTTGACCAAAGGACCGTAATAGTGGTCGGGATAACCATCCAGGAAATAAACGGTGGTGAAAAACTTGCCCCGCAGCTCGTGAAGCAAT
>SABC01000094.1 GCA_009929175.1 Bacteroidia bacterium
CATCAGCGGGAAAAGTGCGTTGATGGGCATGTAGATGAAGGTGAATAGAAAGCCGATCCAAAGCAGGGCAAAAAGCCCTTTGTTGCTTCTAAGGGCTAGAAAACCCTCCTTCATCTCCTTGAAGAAATGAAGCGGTTCTGTCTGTTGCGGCTTCGTCAGGTAAGGAATTTTCACACAAGCCACTGTAAGGCTTGCGATTACAGCACCTGCGACATCCAAGGCGATTACTGCAGTCAGATTCCAAGCCATGTACAGGAATGCTGCCAATGCCGGGCTGAGCAACAGGCTGACTGATTGGATTGCCTGGCTGTAGCCGGCGCATTTGGCAAGCATATCCTGAGGTACCAGCAGTGGGGTCACGGCAGAAAGTGATGGTGAATGAAATGCCGTACCGACACTACGTACAAAGAGAATGGCCATTACCAGCCATACCGGCAGTTCCCCTGAGAGCGCCACCAAGGCGAGAACAGCGGCGGCGCCGGCAATGACGAGATCGCTTGCGATCATGATGTGCTTGCGATTATATCGATCGACCAGCACACCGATGAAGGGGCCCAACACAGCATAGGGCAGAAAACCGACCAAGGAGGCAAGCGACAAAATCAAAGCCGAGCCTGTGGTTTCGGTGAGGTAAAGAATGATTGCCATCTGCAAAATGGCACTGGTTATGAGTGAGACAGCCTGACCTGTCCAGATTGTAAAGAATTGCGCCTTCCAACGAAGTGCTTGCATAGTGAATATCTCCTATAACGTTCGAACTGTGGGTACACGTATACTGCTCGGCACTACTGCGGCTGAGCAATTGACTACTTGCGTTGGTGCGTTACCAAGGTCGAGCGATTCCCTTCATAGGAGAAATTCCTTTGTTTAGATAAGATGCCCATAAGCTACCAAAGCAGAGGAATGGTGTCAACAACTGCTCTTCATGTAGCAAAACGCCCCAAGAACTGCAATCTCAGAGAGCTGCGGTTCTTGGGATACTCATACTATAAGTTGATTATACTTGGCAAAAAAGTTGAGAAAAAAGGCACTAATGTGAAAACTATGAGAGATACCACCAAGACTACATAGAATGGCATCAATGCTTTGGTAACCCGCATGACCGAAACCTTGGCTAAATCACTCACAATATAGAGACAGATACCGACAGGAGGCGTATTTAGCCCGATCATACAACCAATGACAAGCACTACTCCTGTTTGTAATAGGTTGATCTCATATGCAGAGGCAATTGGAACGATGACTGGAGTCATCATAATTACAAGAGATAATGCATCAATGAAGCACCCCATTACTAATAGGGCAGCACCAATGAGAAGCATTGCTACATACTTGCTGCTTGTCAGAGACATCAAAGCATTTGTGACTAAGGTTGGGAATTGGAAGCGAGTGAGCACCCATCCAAACAAACCTGCCGCCGCAACAATAAATGTCACCTGGGCGGTTGTCAACATTGCTTCAACCATGATGCTCGGCAAGTTTTTCCAATGGATTCCCTTATACACAAAGCCAAGAATTAACGCATAGAGGCTAGCGATTGCACCGGCTTCAGTCGGGGTAAAAAATCCTGAGAATATACCTCCAAGAATGACTACGGGACATAACAATGCCCAAAATGACTTCCTGAATTCAACAACAATGGTTCGAAGAGATGCCCTCTCCTTAACGGGCTTTGGATCCTTACGCATGATCAAGAAAATTGCGACCATCATCCCAATACCCATAACCAAGCCAGGCAGAATGCCACTGATAAACAGTTGTCCAATTGAAACCTGAGCCATGACGCCATATACGACGAATGGAACACTAGGAGGAATTATTGGACCAATTACTGATGAGGCGGCTGTTACAGCGGCTGAAAACTCTCCTGAGTATCCATCTCGTTTCATAGCCTCAATTTCAATAGCACCCAAGCCTGCGGCATCCGCTGTAGCTGCACCAGTCATACCAGCAAAAATGATACTCGCTACGACATTGACATACGCTAGCCCACCTTTGATATGCCCTAGACCAGCCATACAAAAACTGAAAATTGCTTCTGCCCCTCCTCCTTTATTCAAGAGAATGCCAGCAAGGACAAAAAAGGGTATTGCAAGCAGGGGGAAGCTTTCAAGGCCTCCCCACAATCTCTGTGCAACTACAATCATCGGTATATTTCCTGCTGTAAGTAATGCCAGCAATGAACTGATAATCATCGCAAACGAAACAGGAACTCTCATGGCAAGTAATACAACTAGACTAATTCCAATGACCCAATATACTGCCATGGTCATACCTCTTGATTTTGTTTCGGTTCATGAATAACTTGACCGTTGGTAACTAGAGTTTCTTGAAGATGGGGAATATCAACATCACGTAGAGTAGTGGAATACAGTACAGATAATGCTGCTGCGGTTCCTGCTGCCTGACCAAGAGAAAAAGCAGGAGGCATGACACGTACCGAGCCTTGGGCTTCTTGTGTAGCCGAAATACATCTTCCTGCGAAGAGAATTCCATCAAAGCCCTTGGGTATCAAACATCGATAGGGAACTCCATATGAGTGTCCTTCAGGAACCGGAGTATAGAACAATTTGGTACTTTTTCGGTCATGGATATCTATCATGTATGCACATTGGGCAATATTGTCCTCAAACTGGTGTACCTCTAGCACATCTTCTTTTGTAAGCGTGTACTCTCCAACTATTCTCCTGGATTCACGAATACCAACTTCAGGAGCAGTTGATGAAACATAGGCATGCTCACAGCCAGGAACATAGGTCCTAAAGAACTCCAATAGAATCTTAATTTGTTTTCTTGATTCAAATTCAGCCTTCGTCAAATCAAAGACATCAGTGCCATTTATTCCATGTACACGGGTTGTATTTATTGCCATCTCACCCTCTCTTGGAGTATAAAAAAACAGGACATCGTGTTTAGAGGGAATAAACTTGCCTTCCTTGGCCGCTTTAGCTGCAAAAGACTTGAAATGTCTCTCTTCTGGGTTTTCTGCAATATACGCATCAATCTTTTTCCTATCGATGCCTGCAAGGCGGAAAAAGATTGTAGCCGGTTGCATTGAACCATCAACATCATTGCCGAGTTTGTAAGGAATACCAAGGAATTTTGCCAAATCACCATCTCCAGTCGCATCTATCAGGACTTTTCCCTTGAAATACATTCGGCCGGATTTGCCTTCAACATATACACCAGTTGCCTTCGTCCCTTCTTTCGTCGCATCGACCACGAGAGAATGCAACAAGACTTCTACATTTGATTCTTCAATCAGGTCCTGAATGACCCACTTAAGAATTTCTGCATCGAAGGGAGTAACATGAGCATGAGGCCATACTACAAATCCGGTATACCCGGTACCCATCTTTGTAAGATCCGGATGAACGACAGCATTATGCTTCTGCAATCTTGAAATAATTTCCCAAAAAATGCCTTTGTTGATAGGCTGTTCACCAGCATAAGAAGGCATAAATGGATGAACCAACCCAGAGGTAGCCATTCCGCCTAGACATCCGTTCTTCTCTATGAGCAAAGTTCGAGCACCAAGTCTTGCACTCGAAATTGCTGCAGCCAAACCAGCAGGACCGCCTCCAGCTACGATGACATCATATGAATCATAATGTGGCACAACCAATTGTTCTGTTACATTTGTCATTATGCAGTTGCTCCTTTTGAAGCTTTGAATAGTAAAACTTTCCTAAAGAATGAAGTAAAACCGAAAAGAATAATCAGGGCAAAAGAAATAATCACTGAAAGTGTGACTATCCAAATTGGAATGCCTAAGGCGCCTCCCAGTTTATGCCCAAGAGCCTGTTGCCTTTTCATGAAATCAAAAGATAATTTCAATAGATAGAAAGACGAAAAAGCAACAATTAAATCTGCAAGAGCCTCAACCAACAGCCGAACCTTAAGCGACAGCATCATTACAACTGTATCAACACTACTGAGTGTTTTCTTCTGAAATAAGACCGTTGCTCCGAGAAACGTAATCCAGATAAAGAAGAATACCGATAAGTCCTCTGCCCATACTAAAGGACTATTGAATAGTCTTCTCAAGAATACTTGCAGCAGCATAACAATAAAGGTAATTGTCATGGCTGCTGTAGCTACATACGTAACAGTCTTCGAAAGCAATGAATCGAATTTATCGAGAATTTTCATAATTTGCATACGGCACCCTACTTGTAATGAAGGAAGGGAAAGAGAACCTCCCCTTCCTTCGACATCCAATACTATTTGATATCCTGGATTTTCTGATATAAGCCATTTGACCAGAAACCGGTTGCTTCGGATTCTCTAATTACCGGCTCCAAAAGTTTCTGGAAAGGAACAGTGTCTACTTCACGAATGATTGCACCCTCAGCGACCATCTTCGCTTTGTTGGTCTCAAACTCATCCCGAATCAGTTTCTGGAAGTACTCTCCGGCTTCGATTGAGGCATCAGCTAGAATTTTCTGCAGGTCAGCAGGAAGTGAAGTATACGCTGTGTCATTTATTGCAATAGTGAAAGCTTGTTGCAAATGGTTTGTCAAAGTGATAAACGGAGCTGCCTCATAAAATTTGGTTGCGTACATCTGATCAAGCGGGCCTTCAGCTGCATCAACAGTACCTGTCTTCAGAGCAAGGTACACTTCAGCCCATGCAACGCGAGTGGGACTGGTCCCCAAACCTTTCCAAACCTTGAGGTAGGTTTCAATCTCAGGAACACGCATCTTGATGTTCGCAATATCAGCTGGTGTTGCTACAGGTTTCTTTGAAACAAGAACTCTTGGAAGTCCAATCCAGTTGGAAGCGAGCATTCTTACACCAATAGTATCAAGAACCTGCTTTTCCATGCCCTTGTAAATTGGAGATTCCAAGAACTTTCTGAAGTGATCATCATTACGGAACGTGAAACCCATTACATACACATTGATGTCTTTCACAAAAGGAGCATACCATTCAAGAACCATTGAAATCATGTCGATGGTGCCGATGCTGACGCCTTCCATGATTTGAAGACCGGTACCTAAAACACCTGCAGGGTTGGGATTGATTTTAAGTCGACCATTGCTTCTCTCCTCCACCAACTTAGCCATGTATTCAACACTAACTGTTGTCGGAGCTCCAATTGGCTCGAGACTGGCAATAGTGAGTTCATACGTCTTTTGACTTTCTTGTGCACCAGCGGCAAACAAGGCCAGAGGCAAACACAAGACCATTACGCAGATGAGTGCTGTAAATCTTTTCATACATTTCTCCTTTTTATTGCATATTCTCGTTATGTACGAGAAACAATGAAGCTCTTATAGTATTTCAGATCAATGAATTACAAGATTCACATTCCAGATTAGGCATTTTGCTTATTACACGATTATGCGATACACTATCTGGGACGGTATCCAATATTGATGCTAATATAGCATCAAGTACTTGTCAATCTTTATTTTTTGTATATAGGATTATGCCATGGCACCAGCTCAACCTAACCAAAGCATTCTCAGAGGATTTCTTGTTCTGCAAGAAGTAATCGTTGCAGGAAGACCCATTGGTAGCAGGGAAATTTCTCGGCTTGTCAAAATTGAGCACAGTACGGTGAATCGCATACTGGGAACATTGGTTGAAACGGGAATGCTCCAGCAAAATTTCGAAAGTAAATACCTACCAGGACCAAGAATTCATGTCCTTTCAGCCTTAAGTCTGAATGCATCACGATTAATTCCAGCAACATTACCTGTATTAGAAAAGATTCACTCACAAGGTGCATTGGTTGCCTTAGGCACACTTTGGAGGGATATGGTCGTCTATCTTTTACATGCCAGAGCCGAACAGGATATTGCCCATAGTGCTGGAGTACATGAGCACTACCCTGCCAATAAATCCGTCATAGGAAAAGTCTTGATGGCGAACGGTCCCAAAAGCATATGGGAAGATCGTCCCGAGCTTCAGGAGCGTGCATGGGGAGCCCGAATAGGTGAAAAAGAAAATGTGGGAATAGCAATTGTCCTACCACAAGGCCATCCCCTGTATGATCCGCCTGAATTGATGCTTGTTCAAATAGAGCAAGCTGCCGAGACTATCTATAATAATCTGCAACACATTGGTGCGGAGCCCCTCCGTGAGGATGCCCGATGGCAGAGACTGAATCCACACCCGATTACATCTTTAGCATGACTTTAGGTTGTGTCGATAACCTCAACACGGTGATTAATATTTACCAAAGGGCTGGTGACCAGTACTCCTTGGAACTGCTTTTCTCCAGTACTGCTTCAACAGAGCTCTATGCCCGCTGAA
>SABC01000288.1 GCA_009929175.1 Bacteroidia bacterium
CATGTTAGGGTGGTTGATATCCCTGTGGTATATAGCGTTAATATCCTTGTTGTAAAGCACCTCTGCTGTTGCTACCCATCCGTTGCCGAATTTATAGTCAACTGCAAGGTTTGTCTTCCAAAGCTGAGGATATTTGAAATCAGGATCAGTGATTGCTATATTAGCCTTAGGCAAGGTTGCACCTGTTGGTTTTGCAAGTTCTGTAACACCGTCAAAAGCGTGGTTCTTTGCAGTTGTAGATGCGAAAAGAATACCATTGTTTCCTGCTTGGTTAGAAAGCCATACATATGGAGGAGTTCCAGAGAATAAGCCTGAACCACCTCTAACCTGAAGTTTCTTATTTGAAAACACATCCCAGTTGAAACCAACTCTAGGTGATATCATTGGTTTTGCTGAAGGATACTTCGAAACATCTACCTTACGGCCATCCTGGAATGTAAGTCCTGCTACCATATCATTTTTAGGCAGGTCTGTCATAAAGATAGGAATATCCATGCGGAGACCTAATGTTACCTTAAGATTGTCCTTAATACTCCATTTATCCTGAGCATAAAAACCAAGGGACATAACGTTAACCTCGGCATATGGGAATTTCCCGTCATCTGTCATGCTGTAAGTTTGTTTATAGTACAGGGCTGTAGTACCAGGTATGCTACCAGGATTTGAACCGGCAGCTTTCCATGCCTTGTATGCTAGCAGGTCTGTCTTAAAGTCTGCCAATGATGCAAATTGCCATTGTCCTGCAAAGCTGTTAGCATACCCATTGACAAACATTCTGTAATCAGATTGTGTACCGAATGTAAGCTGATGTTTGTTAAGGTTAACGATAAAGTTATCCTGAATCTGGTATATATCACTATCCAGTTTATTTCCATATGAGTTTGCCTCTGTACCGAATGTTGTTAAAGAGTTTTTTGAGGCTGTGCCATCTCCGATATTAACTTCCGGGAAGAAACCTCCATCCATTTCTCTATAGTCTCTGAGCCTTGAGTAACCAACTGTCAATGAGTTTGACATTTTTGAATTCACAATTGTATTCAACTCCGCAATAAATATGTTGAAATTATTGTTTCTTCTATAGTATGCACTTGAGAAAGGAATTGCGTAACTATTAGGACCGCGGCCGTTTGACATAGCTCCCGATGGACTTGGATTCTGTGTATCGAAAGATTTAAGATAA
>SABC01000014.1 GCA_009929175.1 Bacteroidia bacterium
TGAATAGTCACCGGGCACTTTTTCATTTACAGGAGGATTTTGAATGAACAATACCGCAACCAACACCGCCACTTGCCCGACTGTCAGAAAGCAGATCGGCAAGACCACCTATATCGTCCGTGTCCATTTCAGCGAGACCGCCAAGGAGACGATGGAGGACAAAATCAAGCGTATGCTCCGTGAAGAAGTCCGCAAAATGTGACTTCTTTTTGAATTTGATGAAAAAGTCCTTGACTTTTCGTCTCTGGCAAAACAGCGAAGTCTATTTTAATTAGCTGTGGTGCAAGGCTCGCTCCCTTTGATATTAAAGAGCTTAGAGAGCTGACCGCTTATGACGAACTGGAGCTTGATACCCTCGGAGATAGGAAAACAGCACTCTTTATCATCATCAGTGACACTGATGCAACATTTAATTTCCTTGTTTCCATGTGCTACACACAGCTTTTCAACTTGCTTTGTGACAAAGCTGATGATGTGTACGGCGGTCGCTTACCTGTTCATGTGCGGTGCTTGATTGACGAGTGTGCCAATATCGGGCAGATACCAAACCTTGAGAAGCTCATGGCAACCATTCGCAGCCGTGAAATCTCTGCTTGCCTTGTATTGCAGGCACAATCACAGCTTAAGGCACTCTACAAGGACAATTCCGATACCATTATCGGCAACTGTGACAGCATGATTTTCCTCGGTGGCAAGGAAAAAACCACCCTCAAGGATTTAACAGAAACCCTCGGTAAAGAAACCATTGATATGTTCAACACTTCTGATACCCGAGGCAGCCAACGAAGCTACGGTATCAACTATCAGCGGCTTGGAAAAGAGCTGATGAGCATGGATGAGCTATCTGTCATGGACGGTGGGAAATGTATTTTACAGCTTAGAGGTGTTCGCCCCTTTTTCAGTGATAAGTACGATATTACTAAGCACCCGAAATACAAGTACCTCTCGGACTTTGATAAGAAAAATGCCTTTGACATTGAGAAATTCTTATCCACCAAACTAAAGCTCAAAGGAAATGATGTGTACGAGGTTTACGATTTAAGCAAGGAGGAAGAAACAACCGAGCCACCGCCCTCAGACGGGCAATAAACACTACCGTTCACGGTGGTGTTTTTTATATACACAAGCCACACGGAAAGGAGGTGTTGCCTATGATTGTGGTCTTTTAACGCTGTCAATGAACAGTGTTTTTTATTGCCAAAACACAGACCCAAAAATACAAAATTAAAGGAGAAAAATCATATGGAATTTTTTAATCAAGCAGTAACCGTATTGCAGACACTCGTTATTGCTCTTGGAGCAGGACTTGGCATTTGGGGAGTTATCAATCTCCTTGAGGGGTACGGCAACGATAACCCCGGTGCAAAATCACAGGGTATGAAACAGCTCATGGCAGGCGGTGGCGTAGCACTGATTGGCATGACACTTGTACCACTTCTCAGTGGATTGTTTTAAGATAACAGCCGATGGATTTTATCATTGATGCAATCAACGAGTGGATAACCAATCTGCTCGTTGACGGTATCATGGGTAATCTAACGGGCTTGTTCGATAACATCAATTCAGAAGTATCAAGGATTGCAGGAGATGTGGGAAAAACACCGTCACAATGGAATGGCGGTGTTTTCTCCATGATTGAGAACTTATCGGACACCGTTATCATGCCCATAGCCGGAATAATTCTGACCTTTGTGATGTGCTACGAGCTGATACAAATGGTCATTGACAGAAACAATATGCACGACTTTCCACCCTCGGACATTTTCAAGTGGATGATGAAAACCTTTATTGCTGTGGTGCTTGTAACAAACACATTCCCCATTATGATGGGCATATTTGATGTGGCACAATCCGTCATAGGAAGTGCGGCAGGAGTAATAATCGGAGATACCGCCGTAGGAGTGGAAACCTTAGATGCCTTGCGTGAGAGCTTGCTACAAATGGATATAGGCTCACTCTTGGGGCTGTATCTGCAAAGCTTTTTTATGGGTATTATCATGTGGGCATTATCCGTTTGCATTTTCATTATCGTGTACGGAAGAATGCTTGAAATCTACCTCATGACCTCTCTTGGAGCAATTCCCATTGCTACAATGTCAAGCAAGGAGTGGAACATGGGAAACAACTACCTCAAAGCTCTGCTTGCCCTCGCATTTCAAGGCTTCCTTATCATGGTGTGCGTTGGTATCTATGCAGTGCTTATCCAGTCCATTGCAACAGGCGATGACCCCATTGGAGCGATTTGGACTTGCATGATGTACACGGTACTGCTCTGCTTCTCCCTCTTTAAGACGGGTACATTGGCAAAGAGCATTTTCTCAGCACATTAAAGACCTTGCACAGCAAGGCAGAAAGGAGGATTTTATGGCTTATGTACCAATCCCCAAAGATTTAAGCAATGTAAAAACAAAGGTTGCTCTAAACCTTACCAAGCGGCAAATTATCTGCTTTTCAGCGGCACTGGCGGTAGGATTACCGCCTTTTTTCATTCTCAAGGACTACATCGGCACAAGCCCTGCGGTACTGGTAATGATGCTTCTCATGTTTCCGCTGTTCATGTTTGCCATGTATGAAAAGCACGGTCAGCCCCTTGAGGTAATTCTCAAGAATTATGCGGCGGTGCGTTTTCTTAACCCGAAACAAAGACCTTACATGACGGATAACTTTTATCCGCTACTGGAAAGGCAATATGACTTAGACATGGAGGTAAATCAAATTGTCAAAAATCGAAAAGAAGCCCATAAAGCTCACCCGAGCAGAAAAGCAAAGCATCGCAAGTGCGGTGCAAAGGGCGAACAATAAACCCAAAGGAGTAAAGTCGGCACAGGACAGTATCCCTTACCGTCATATTTTCCCAGATGGTATCTGTCATGTAGGCGATAAGCTCTACACCAAAACCCTGCAATTCGGTGACATCAACTATCAGATTGCACAGAACGAGGACAAGACCGCCATTTTTGAAAGTTGGTGTGACTTCCTCAACTACTTTGACAGCACCATCAAATTTCAGCTCACATTCTTAAACACCACAGCGAATACAAAGGACTTTGAAAAAAGCGTGTTCATCGCTCCGCAGGCAGATGATTTCGACAGTATCCGAACAGAGTACAGCGAGATGCTGCACAATCAGCTTGCAAGGGGCAACAACGGGCTTGTGAAAACCAAGTATCTGACCTTTGGTATTGAAGCCGAGAATATCAAAATTGCAAAGCCCCGTCTTGAACGCATTGAAAATGACCTGTGGAACGCATTTAAGCGATTGGGTGTGCAGCTCACTTCCCTTGACGGAAAGCAGAGGTTAAAGCTCATGCACAGCATTCTTCGTATGAGTGGCAATGACCCCTTTGCCTTTGAATGGAGTTGGCTTGCACCCTCGGGGCTTAGTACAAAAGACTTCATTGCCCCGTCCTCTTTTGAGTTTAAGGAGAAAGGCACATTCAGAACATGCGATAAATACGGTGCGGTATCCTTTTTGCAGATACTCGCCCCCGAGCTGAATGACCGTGTGCTGTCCGACTTTTTGGAAATGGAAAGCAACCTCATCGTTACCATGCACATTCAGTCAGTAGACCAAATGAAAGCAATCAAAACTATCAAGCGTAAGATTACCGACCTCGATAAAATGAAAATTGAAGAACAGAAAAAAGCTGTAAGAGCAGGCTATGACATGGATATTATCCCCTCTGACCTTGCCACCTATGGCGGTGAAGCCAAAAAGCTCCTTGCCGACCTGCAAAACCGCAACGAGCGAATGTTTTTAATCACATTCCTTGTGCTGAATACCGCCGACAGCAAAAAGGAACTGGACAATATACTGCTCCAAGCAAGCGGCATTGCCAACAAGCACAACTGCACCCTCATAAGGCTTGATTATCAGCAGGAACAGGGCTTTATGACTTCCTTGCCCCTCGGCAAAAACTTTGTACCCATACAGCGGAGCTTGACTACCTCAAGCACCGCTATTTTTGTGCCTTTTACCACACAGGAACTTTTCCAATCGGGCGGCGAAGCCCTGTACTATGGCTTAAATGCCCTGTCAAGCAATCTCATCATGGTAGACCGAAAACAGCTCAAAAACCCCAACGGGCTTATCCTCGGTACGCCCGGCAGTGGTAAGAGTTTTTCTGCTAAGCGTGAAATCACCAATGTATTTCTCATTACCACCGATGACATCATCGTGTGCGACCCCGAGGGAGAATATTTTTCCCTTGTGCAAAGGCTCAAAGGACAGGTTATCAAAATATCGCCCACAAGCAGCCAGTACATTAACCCTATGGACATCAACCTCAACTATTCTGAGGACGATAGCCCCCTTGCCCTAAAGAGTGATTTTATCCTCTCCCTTTGTGAGCTGATTGTCGGCGGTAAAGAGGGATTGACCCCTGTGGAAAAATCCATTATCGACCGCTGTGTTACCCTCGTTTATGCAGAATACCTTGCTCACCCCGACCCTGCCAAAATGCCGATTTTGGGTGACCTCTACGATGCACTCGGCAGACAGGAGGAAAAAGAAGCAAAGCATATCCGTTCAGCTCTTGAAATCTATGTAACGGGTAGTCTTAGCGTGTTCAACCACAGGACAAATGTGGATATTACAAACCGCACTGTCTGCTACGATATTAAGGAATTGGGCAAGCAGCTTAAAAAGCTCGGTATGCTCATCGTCCAAGACCAAGTGTGGAACAGAGTAACCATAAACCGTGCGGAAAAACGCTCCACTCGCTACTATATGGACGAGTTTCATTTGCTTTTAAAAGAGGAACAGACCGCTGCCTACTCGGTGGAGATTTGGAAACGCTTTCGTAAATGGGGCGGTATTCCCACCGCCATCACGCAGAATATAAAAGACCTGTTATCCTCTCGAGAAGTGGAGAACATCTTTGAAAACTCCGACTTTGTGTATATGCTCAACCAAGCGGCAGGCGATAGACAGATACTTGCCAAACAGCTCAATATCTCCCCTCATCAGCTCTCTTATGTGACAGGCAGCGGTGTTGGCGAGGGCTTGTTGTTCTATGGCAATGTCATTTTGCCTTTCGTGGATAAATTTCCGAGAAACACTGAGCTTTACAGCATTATGACCACAAAATTGGACGAAACCAAACAGGAGTAAAGGCGGTGTGCGATGAAAAAACAATCAAGGCTGCAATTTACCGAGGAAGAACGAGCCGACCCGACCTTAGAAAAGCCCATAGCAAAGTCTGAAAAAACGGCTGATAAATTGGAAAAGGCACAGGCGAAAATACCGAAGAAAACAGTAAAAACCAAAGAACGCACCTTTGACGAAGCTACAGGCAAAACAAAGGTGCGTTTGCATTTTGAGGAAGTGGATAAGGCAAAGCCACCCTCAAAACTTTCGCATGGCATTAAAAAAGCCCCCGAGAGGGCTGTCCTGTCTGCTGTTCATAAGAAAATCAGTGAAGATGAGCAGGACAATGTGGGGCTTGAAGCGGCACATGGCACTGAAAAGGCAGGTGAATTTGCTGTACACCGTGTTCAAAGTGCCTATCATTCCCACAAGCTGAAGCCCTACCGTACACTGGCAAAGGCAGAGAAAAAGAGCATACAAGCCGATGTGAATGTCCTTTACAAGAAAAGTATTCGAGATAACCCACAGGCGGTAAGCAACCCCATTTCTCGCTTTCAGCAAAAAAGAGCCATTAAAAAACAGTACATTGCCACACGGTACGGGAAAGGCACAAAGGCGGCACAGACCACTGCCAAGACCACAAAATCAGCGGTTAAAAAAGGTGCTGACACAGTAACAAAGGCAGTATCGGCAGTCGCTAAAAACCCCAAAGCATTGCTCATTGTGCTGGCTCTCTTTTTAATGATTGCCTTAATCGCCGGGGCGGTATCTTCCTGCTCGGTCATGTTTCAAGGGGCGATAACCAATGTAGTATCCACCTCTTATACTTCCGAAAACGAGGAACTTATTACTGCCAACAACAACTACACCGCACTGGAAACAGGGTTGCAGGCACAGATTAACAACATCGAAAGGGATTATCCCGATTATGATGAGTACCGCTATGACTTAGACCCCATAGCACACGACCCTCATCAGCTTGCATCGTACCTTACCGCCTTACTGCAATATTTCAAGGCAAGTGAGGTGCAGGGCGAATTACAGAGGGTGTTTGAAAAGCAATACAAACTCACGCTGACCGAAACCGTAGAGGTACGCTATCGCACCGAAACGAGGACGGACACATGGACAGACGAGGACGGTAATACCCACTCCGATACCTACACTGTGGAAGTGCCTTATGACTACTACATTCTAAATGTAACGCTCACAAACAAGTCCATAAACACAGTGGCTAACAGCCTGCTTTCTGCTGAACAGCTCCAAATGTACAATGTCTATCTGCAAACGAAAGGCAATAAACCGCTGCTCTTTGGCGGCGGATCTATTGACGGCAGCCCCTCCACCGATTTAAGTGGTGTTGATTTTGTAAATGGCGAAAGACCGGGCAATCAAAATATCGTGGACATTGCAAAATCACAGGTGGGTAATGTGGGCGGTCAGCCTTATTGGTCATGGTATGGATTTGATTATCGTGTGGAATGGTGTGCCTGCTTTGTGTCATGGGTGCTTAATCACGCAGGGTATTCCGAGCCTAAGTTTGCCGCCTGTCAGTCACAGGGTATCCCTTACTTCTCGTCTAATGGGCGATGGGCAAACAGAGGATACGAAGACATTGCCCCCGGCGATGTTATCTTCTTCGATTGGGAGGGCGATGGCAGCTCCGACCATGTGGGTATTGTTATCGGCACAGACGGAAACCGTGTTTACACCGTTGAGGGCAATAGCGGCGATGCCTGCAAAATCAGAGATTATGACCTTAACAGCAGTGTGATTATGGGCTACGGGCTTATGAATTAAGGAGGAAATTATTTGAACGCAAAACTAAAAAAGGTGCTTTCCGATATGAAGAAAATCGAGGATAAAATCGGGCTTTTGCAAGGTAAATGGGAAGAACTGAACAAGCAAAAAACCGAGTTTGAAAACCTTGAAATTATCGGACTTATCCGAGGTGCGAAAATCAGCACAGAAAATCTAACCGATGTTATCACGGCATACCGCAACAAAAGCGGTGTGCCTTTTTCATCTGAAAAACAGGAGGAAAACAAGAATGAAGAAAACTAAAATCCGTATTTTTTCCGCTTTACTTATGACGGTGCTTTGCATGACCGCCTTTTCCACTACTGCCTTTGCAGGCGGTGGCGAGGATACTACCGAGCCGACACCCGAAGTGACCGAAACACCCACCCCCTCTGTTCCTCTCACTCCCGAGGGCAACTTGACCCTTGTGGACGATGTGGAGCGAACAGACGAGATTGATAAGCAGTTTATCACCGCAGTATCCAAAAATGGCAACTATTTTTACCTTGTCATTGACCGTGCAGGCAAAGAGGACAATGTTTACCTTTTGAACATGGTAGATGAAGCCGATTTGCTTGCCCTCATGGAAGATGCTCCAACCGAGCCTAAAGTTTGCTCTTGCAAGGAAAAATGCGAAGCCGGTGCGGTAAATGCTGATTGCTCTGTATGCAGTACCGACAGAGTAAGTTGTACAGGCAAAGCTCCCGAGCTGACCGAGCCTGCCGAGCCACAGCCCGAAAAAAGCAAGGGAAACCCGATGGGGATTGTGGCACTCCTTGTTGTGTTCGGTTTAATGGTTGGCGGTGCGTTCTACTATTTCAAGGTAGTAAAAAATAAGGCAAAGCCGCAGAGCAATCCCAATATGAACGAGTATGATTACAGCGATGATGAGGACGAGGACGAATATGAGCCGACCTCTGAGGAACAGGAGGACGCTCCCGAAGAAAGTGAGGACGATAGCAAATGAAATATTTTACCGACAGTGCCTACGAAAGAATGATGATGCAAAAACCCCAGTGTTCTCCGCCACCTGTCACAGACAGACCGCCGAAAAAGGAGCAGAAAATCCGTAAGCTCATCATTGTACACGAAAAAACCTACACTCAAAAACCGCATAAGGAGGGATAAATATATGCAGTTAGTCATAGCAGAAAAACCAAGCGTTGCACAGAGTATTGCAAAGATTATAGGTGCAACAAGCCGCAAGGATGGTTATACCGAGGGCAACAACTACATTGTTTCGTGGTGTGTAGGGCATTTGGTGGAGCTTGCCCCTGCCGATAGCTACGATGAAAAATATGCCAAGTGGAGGTATGGGGATTTACCCATACTTCCTGCCCTTTGGCAGTACCAAGTTTCGAGCAGTACCCAAAAGCAGTTTGATGTGCTGAGAAAGCTATTAAATGACAGCCGAGTAGATACCGTCATCTGTGCCACCGATGCAGGGCGAGAGGGTGAGCTCATCTTCCGTCTTGTATATGATAAAGCGAAGTGCAAAAAGCCAATTAAAAGGCTTTGGATTTCTTCCCTCGAGGATACTGCCATTCAAAAGGGATTTGAAAATCTCAAGGACGGTAAAGAGTATGATAACCTCTATGAAGCTGCCCTGTGCAGGGCAAAAGCCGATTGGATTGTGGGTATCAATGCCACTCGTCTGTTTTCCGTTCTTTACAATCAGACCCTAAATATCGGACGAGTGATGTCACCCACCCTCGCCATGATTTGTGAGCGTGATGCCGCTATCTCCGTTTTTAAGCCCGAACCATTTTACACGGTACATCTCACCTGTAATGGATTTTCCCTTATAGGTGAAAAGCTCAAGGACAAGACACAGGCTACTGCGGTTTTAACAGCTTGTGACGGTCAAGATGTTGTAATCGAAAGCATTGAGCAAAAGGAAAAATCAGAAAAGCCGCCAAAGCTCTATGACCTTACCACCTTACAGCGTGAAGCCAATAAGCTGTTAGGCTTTACCGCCGAGCAGACCTTACAGTATGCACAGAGCCTTTATGAAAAGAAATACATCACCTACCCTCGAACTGACAGCCGATTTTTAACCGAGGATATGGAAAGCGGTATTCCCGTCTTAGCGAAAGCTACGGCGGCTTTTTTTATGCAGAGTCCCGCCGAGCTACCTGTCAACACGGCACAGGTCATTGATAATTCCAAAGTCAGCGACCACCATGCCATTATTCCCACCATGAACACAAAGGGGCTTGATGTGCAGAGCCTGCCGCATGGAGAGCGTGAAACGCTGTTACTCCTTGCGATACGCCTTTTGGTTGCCGTAGGCGATACCCACCGATACAGTGAAACGGTTATCACTGCAAAATGCGGTGAGTCCGTTTTCACAGCCAAAGGGAAAACCGTTCTGCAAGACGGTTTTAAGACGGTACAAAAGCTTTATAAGGGCGAACAGGAAAAAGAAGATAAAGACCAAGCCCTGCCAAGCATTGACCAGGGCGAAGTGTTTACCGCAAAGGCTGAAATTAAGGAGGGTAAAACCTCACCGCCAAAGCCTTTTACAGACGATACCCTGCTGTCCTCTATGGAAAATGCCAACAAAGCAGAAACCGATGCAGAGCGTAAAGGTATTGGCACTCCGGCAACGAGGGCAGGCATTTTGGAAAAGCTGATTAAATCGGGGCTTGCCGAGCGTAAGGGTGATAAGAAGACCAAGTATTTTACCGCCACCCACAAAGGCACAGCCTTAATCACTGTACTGCCCGAACAGGTGCAATCCCCCTTAATGACAGCAGAATGGGAAGAAAAGCTGAAACTTGTAGAGCGTGGGGAGCTGTCAGCCGATGGCTTTTTATCGGAGATTGTGGGCATGACCACTTCTTTTGTAAAGACCTATGAAATGATTAAGGGAGCAGACACCCTCTTTCCCTCAGACCGTGAGAGCGTGGGCAAATGCCCTCGCTGCGGCAGTGCTGTTACCGAGAACAAAAAGGGCTTTTGTTGCTCTGACAAATCCTGCGGTTTTGCCCTTTGGAAAGAAAACCGCTTTTTCACGGCAAAGAAAAAGACCGTAACAAAGGCGATTGTTGCGGAACTTTTGAAAAATGGGAAAGTGCCGCTGAAAGGCTGCTATTCCGAAAAGACAGGCAAGACCTATGACTGTGTTACCTGCCTTGATGATACGGGCGGTCAGTTTGTGAATTTCACAATGGAGTTTGCGACAAAGAAGAAATAGGGCATGAAAAAAGCAGGCATCTTCTGAAAAAGAATGATGTCTGCTTTTTCCAATATCATAAATTTATAAACCCAAAATCGCATTTATATGCTCTGTTAAATCCTTATCGTGGTAGCTATAAACTTGCTTGGCAAACTCCTCCAATAAATTGTTTTCAATCAGTATGTTTTTAAAATCTATTGGGGTTAATGGCACAATTCTATTTTCAAACAAAAGGTATTCTTCTTCAGAAAGTTCCTTCCCCACACTTTCCATCGCACTTTTATAGCTGTTTAAAACAATCTCTTTTGAATTTGTTTCAATTTCGGTATTACCCTTGTAATCGAAGGTGGGCTTAATCAATCCTATAATTTTACCACTGACCAATTCAATAGAAAAACATACACTTACTTCCAAAAAATTAAAATCCGCCAAAACTAATTTTTTATCACTCACTTTTTCATTTGTCATTAGGTGAATGAACTCTGATTTAAAATCATTTTTCATATCATTACCTCATCTCGATTTTTATTTATTGTTACACAAACTATGTTAAATGTAAACACTCTTTATCAACCGTCAATTTTTTATTTGGGCGGTTTTCCTATCTCCAATTTTACCATTTTATTATCAAAATATAAACAGCCAAATGTAAATTTTGAAAGGAGTACACCTCTATGGCAGAAAAACAAAACCCAAAAGAACGGTTAAAAGAGATAACCGACAGCATTGAAACAGGTATCAAGGAGCTTTTTGAAAGCGATAAATACAAGAGCTATCTTCAGACTATGAGCCGCTTTCACAAATACTCTCTTAACAACACTATGCTTATCTCCATGCAAAAGCCCGATGCAACCCTCGTTGCAGGCTTTAACAAATGGCGTGACGGATTTTCCCGTTATGTCAAAAAGGGTGAGAAAGGCATTAAAATCATTGCACCTACCCCATACAAAATTAAGGAGGAACGAGAAAAACTCGACCCACAGACCAAAACCCCTATCCTTGATGCAAACGGCAAGGTACAGACCGAGGAAGTAGAAATACAAATACCCATGTTCCGTGTAGTATCTGTATTTGATGTTTCCCAAACCGAGGGTGAGCCGCTACCAACCCTTGCAGGCAATCTGACAGGTAATGTTGAGCAGTTTGAGGTATTCATGGAAGCGGTGAAACGCACTGCACCCGTTCCCATTGAAATCAAGCCGATGTCTGAGGATACGGACGGTTACTATCACATTGAGGACAAGAGAATTGCAATTCGTGAGGGCATGAGCGAGGTGCAGACCATTTCTGCCGCCATTCACGAAATTGCACACTCTCTCCTGCACAACCGAGAAATGGAAAAGGAACTGCAAGCACAGCAGTGCGAAAACAAAAAGCCGATGAAACCCAAAAACCGCAACACTGAGGAAGTTGAAGCCGAAAGCATTTCCTTTGCTGTTTGCAGTTATTATGGCATACAGACCGCCGAGAACAGCTTGGGCTATATTGCCACTTGGAGCAAGGGCAAGGAGCTTGCCGAGCTTCGTGCTTCTCTTGAAACCATAAACAAGACCTCATCGGTGCTGATAAGCGGTATTGATACTCACTTTTCCGAGATTATAAAAGAGCGTGGTATGGATATTGCCACAGAAACACCTGCATTGCAGCACCCCCCCGACATTGCTAAGAATGAAATTATCGAGGGCAGCTCTAACATTGAAGTTGAGGGGCATATCGGCACTTGGTATGTCATTGATACCGACAAGATTAATGACACTGCATATTTTCTCCTTGAGCATGAGGAACATGGCGATGAAGCCGCTTGTGTGATTGTTGACAGCGATGGAAAACTTGTCTTAGACGATGTTTGGAATGGTTTTGATGACCTCAAAGAGCATTTTGACAGCATTGAACCTGTGGCAGCTACCGAAAAAGCACCATTGCCCGAGCCGCCTATCGAGGAACACAGTCACCCCATGCCCGACCCCGATGTGAGCATTGCAGACCGCAATGCCTACGGCTATCTCTCCGATGAGCTGTTACCTCTCTCAAAGGAAAGAGCCACCGAGCTGTTTGAACAGGATTTAACGGTGTATCTGCTTTACGAGGATAACACCGAAGCAATGGCTTTTGACCGTGAGGATATCGACAATCACAGCGGTTTGTTTGGCATAGAAAAAGCCGACTGGCTTGCCCTGCAAGAATACGAGGAAATGAAAGGTACGCATAAGCTCTCGCCCGAAATGAGCGAACAGCTCTTTTTAGAACACAGCAAAGATGCCTTCGCCATTTATCAGCTTAAAGACGGTGACGAGCTTAGAGATTACCGCTTTGAAGGACTGGACTGGCTAAAGAGCCGTGACCTTTTGGTGGAGCGTGGCAACTACAATTTTGTATAT
Source organism: Bacteroidia bacterium (assembly GCA_009929175.1). Lineage (GTDB taxonomy): Bacteria > Bacteroidota > Bacteroidia > Bacteroidales > UBA932 > Bact-08. The sequence continues at coordinate 12,449 of SABC01000014.1, forward strand.
AACGAGCCGTTTACACAGTATGCCAGTCAAAGGGATAGGCTTGAGGAAATATGGGAGCGTTTTAACAATGACCACCCTGCCGATTTTAAAGGTCATTCCTTATCGGTCAGCGACATCGTTGCTATCAAGCAAAGCGGTGTTGTAACATACCATTACTGCGACAGCTACGATTTTAAGGAACTGTCAAAGTTTGCGGAGCCTGCACCTATTGTGCCGGACAACTTCCTTACTGGCGAGAAAGTACAAAACCCTCGAGGTAGTTTTTTTCTTACCGATATGACAACGGAGCAGATGAAAGCGGCAGGCTATGGCTACCACCACAGCTCTGATGACGGTGTATATCACATTATGGGCAATGGTACTCGTGCCTTTGCCATTAGAAATAAGGATAACTCCCTCCGCACTGCTGAAATGTCCACCGAGCAAAACTACAATCAGATTGACGGTATCTTAAACAATCAGCCAACAGTTGCCGAACTGGAACAGACCGTCAAGGCAGGCGGCACAATTTCTTTGCTTGATTTGGCAAATGCGGTCAAAGAAGAAAAGCAGTCTGTCATGGAACAGCTTAAAACAAAGCCACCGCAGGAAAAAGAAAAATCTAAAAAAGCACCCTCATACGGTGCGGAAATGGAGCGATGATTATGAGCAGATTTACAGTGGAAGAAAGCAATTTGATGTGCATTTACAATACAGGCTCGAGGACGGATTTGCTGTCCGAGCTTACCGAAATGCAAAGCCACCTTGCAGCAGATGAAACCGAGCTTCTTGCCCTCACCAAGACGGTTATGGATAAGCTGTCAGCCATGAGTGATGAGGAATTTGAGATCCTTTCGGGTGAGCTTATTCCGGATTTTGATGAATAAACTTTTATCCAAGAGGGTATTACAATACCCTCTTGGATAACCAATAATAGCTCAGTCAATTTTAATTACTTTATCAAGCATAATATCCCAAACCCCTAATGTTGATAGTATCAATCTTCTTGCAAGGTCTTGCATGTTATGAATATCATACGGATTTATGTACTTTACAATATCATTTGTTTTGTGAGCTATAAAATAATTTCTAATATAGCTACAATAGTGGATAGCTTCATAGATTGTAAGCTCTAAATCAAAGACGTCATTATCGGGATTGTACCATTCAGCTTTATTTGTGAACTGTGGTTTAATTTCATCATACATAGGACTGGGTTCTCCTCTTATTAACCACGGAATGGTATCTTCAGCACTAATTTTCACATCATTTAAACGCTTAACAATATCATTCAAAACAACACTGTTCCACTCATTTGTGCCACTAATGAATCGTGGATTTTTTGCAGAAGACCTAATATCTAAACCGAGTTCTTCAATAATTGTGTATGCACACAAAAAGGCATATATGGAGTTGATGTGAGAAGTGTTCTCTCTCACATCAGTGTAAAATTTCTTACCATACATTGGACTTGCAGAATGAGAAGTAAACCAATCGAGATGTAAACTGTATTTATATTTTTCTAAAGCATATTGTAAGTTTTTGTTTGATGCACGTGAAGCTATTAAACATGCCAAAATCATTCTGTCAGATATTTCACCTTGCTTGAATTCTTTAGAAAAATTACCGCCAGAAGCTATGAATTGGTTTGATGTACTGACTTCGAGCAAATGATGCTCTGTAAAATTAACATCCGGATAGCACAAGAGCCTTGCAGAATAAATTAAACTATTTATATTTTGAGCAGTTAGTTCATCATCTGCAATAATAATAAGTTCAAAAGCATTTTTATAAGAATCCTTGAGATTGGCGAGCTTCTCTTCACTGGGGAAATGCTCGCATATGCAGGAAGAGCCATTATCATCAGTAATCCAATGTAAATTACTAGGGTCTTGACGATATGTTAATTTAACATTGCAGTCAAATTTTATATTTTCTAACAATTCAGGATGACTATCATTAAAGATTTGACGAGTTGAAAATTCCATCATGCACCTCCGTTATATTTTGCACAGCTACATCTATGCTACTATTGAGTTCATCAAAATAATTATATAGTGCCTGTGATAAATTTTCAACGAGGTTTTTGCAAACAAAATCTTGCTCATCTTAATCAATTTATCTTAAAAAGGAGGATTTTTATGCCAACAAAACCACAAGCCTTTGCACAGCTTGCAGAGGATACCGCCACTCGCTTAACAAGCAGCCTTGGGAACTGGACAGGGTTTCTTGGTACGGTGGGGCGGCTGTATAAGTACCCTTACCATGAGCAGCTTATGATTTACGCACAAAGACCCGATGCAACGGCTTGTGCCGATTTTGAGCTGTGGAATAACAAAATGAACAGATTTGTTCGCCGTGGCTCTACGGGCATTGCCCTGCTTGACCCTACAGGCGATACCCCAAAACTGAAATATGTATTTGATGTGTCTGATACGGGCGGCCGAGAAAATTCTCGCCGCCCTTTCCTTTGGGAAATGAGGGATTATCATGAACAGCCGATTTTAGAAATGCTCGAGGATAACTTCGGTGTGTACAGCGATAACCTCTCAGACGGGTTTTACAACATTGCCAATGATTTGGCGAAAGAGTATTATGATAATCACAAAGAGGAAATACCCTACTTTGCAGAAAACAGTTTTTTAGAGGATTATGACGAGGACAATCTTCGCATCGCTTTTGAAAATGCCGCCACCGTCAGTATCGCCTACACCCTTATGCAGCGGTGTGGAGTGAATACTGAAAGCTACTTTGAGCATGAGGATTTCCTACCTATCTTCGATTTTAACACTTCTGCTGCTGTCAGCCTTTTGGGTACAGCAGTAAGCGAGCAATCAGAGCGAGTATTCAGACAAATATCACTCACCATAATCAAAACGGAGCGTGAAAGGAGCAACGAGCATGAACAACTTAACTTACAGCAAGAACGGGGATTATCTGATACCCAACATCACACTGACAGAACAGCCGACACAGCCCCTCGGGAAGTATGGCAGAATGAGGAAAACCTATCTGGAGGAACACCGCAAAGCCCTGTTCAACCACCTGTTACTGAGCGAGAAGCTTCAAGCTCACCTGTTGGAAATCGACCAAACAGCCAACCGCCGATTGGAGCAAATAATGGCAGACTTGCAGAAAGTGCAGACACCGCCCGACAAGCTCACGCAGCAGATGGAGTGGATAGGTCACATGAACAACCTCAAAGCCCAAGCGGAGGAACTGATACTGACGGAGCTTATTTACAGCTAACCCTGTTCCCCACAGAGCAGGAACAGATACAGCAGATAGCAGACAGACAAGAGCATGTAAAAACGCAAAGTCCGTCTGCTTTTTCTATGCCCTCAAAGGAAGATGAACAATTATCCCTTGAGCTAAAAAAGGAAGATTTGCTTGCAAACTGGCTTGTGGACTTTTTCAACAGCCTTGATACTAAGTATAAAGGCACTTTTTATGCTGAAAAACCCGAATTAAAGGTATGGGAGCATATCTCGAGTAAAAAGAAAAATCTGTCCATTCATATCACAAGCCCCGTTGCACAGTACAGCAATAACAACGCTCTAACCTATTTTAACCGTGAAGATAAGACCGATGAAATTACAATCAGCGAAGCCATATATAACAACAGGTTTTTATCTAAACTCAGCAAGGATAAAGATTTTTCAATTACCTTAGCCCCCGACACCATATATGTTTACTTCCACAACTTTGAAAGCAAACAAATAGATTTTAGCCTTGCGGATACCTTTGAAAACACAGCTCCCGAGCCTGTTAAGTCACTATCACAAGTTACACCGCTTTATCAAGACTATCTCGAAGTAAAAAATGAGTACCCAAATGACATTGTGCTGTACCCGTTGGGCGATTTTTATGAAGTCTTGGGTGCTGATGCGGAGTTTGCAGCAAAAACACTGGATTTGCGTTCCACCTATCGCATTATCGGGCTTGATGACGAGCGTGTAGCCATGTGCGGTTTTCCCTCTCATATACTTGAGCAATACACCCAAAAGCTATTGGACAGTGGGCGAAATGTAGTGCTTGTTTCTATGGAGGACGGAGAGAAAAAGCCATATTTCATACGCTCTACCGCAAACGAGCAGGCAGCAGAGGTTACAGCCGAGCAAGAAGCCGCCGACACTGTGCAGGTAGCTCCCTCAATAACCCCTGCGGAAATTACCAAAGCGGATATTGACACCGCCTTACAGCTTTGGAATGGCGATACTGCAAGTAAACGCAAAGTTACCGAGTATATGGAGAGCCACAGCCGTGAGCGTGGTACAGCCGAATGGCTGAAAAACGAGTTTGGCGGTAATCTCCCTGCCTTTACCGTTACCAAAGGTGATTTATCTCTTGAACTTCCGTGGGCAAAGGTGCAAAGGCATATCGGTCAGCTTGTAGCTGAAGAACAGTTTTTCACCGATGCCCGATATGACAGCTTTTCCGATGTGGATTTTGGAGAACTGAGAGAACGGCTTGCCAGTGATGAGCCAAACCCCTTTGTAGAGCAAGTTATCAGTGATGCAGAGCAAATAGCCGCAGAGCTGACCTTAGAAATGTACGATACTGAAAACACCGCCCTTTTTCAAGTGAAAAAGGGCAGTTATTTAGCAACGGTTGAGGTCAATGCCACACAGGAAATATGGGAGCGTTTTGCAGAAAAAGGGCTTGTTCCAAATGAGGACAGCGAACAGCGGTTATTGTTTGAAACAGACGGTAACAACTGGAACAGGTTTATTATCCCCGACACATACGGCAACAAATCCAACAACATCAAAGCCGATGATGTGCTTACTCCCGATGAATACAAAACCATGTTGGCGGTTGTGCAACAGGTTATCCCTGCCGAAGAAAAGCAAATTGAAACTGCACCTTTCCCTTACACCAAAGGCGATACCGTCTATCTTGAAAACGGTACGCCTTTTTTGATTGAGGAAATTACCGATTATCATGTTACCCTGCGTGACCCTTCTTTGTTTTATCCTGTGCTGAGAGCAGAAAGCCGAGAGAGCTTTTTACAGCTTTTGGAGCGTTACCCACAAACCCAAGCAGTGCAGGAAAAAGCCGAGGACTTCCGCATTACCGATACCCATTTAGGTGAGGGCAGCAAGCGTGAAAAGTATCTGCGTAATATTGCCGCTATCACCACCTTGCAGGCCATTGAAAGAGAAAACCGCCCTGCTACCCAAGAGGAACAGGAAACCCTATCTCAATATGTCGGTTGGGGCGGCTTGCCCGAAGTCTTTGATGAAACAAAGGATAACTGGCATGGTGAATACTTACAGCTCAAGGAGCTTTTATCTGAGGACGAGTACGAAATGGCAAGAGCCAGTACGCTCAATGCACACTACACCTCTCCAACGGTTATTAAAGCGATTTACGATGCAGTGGAGCAAATGGGCTTCAAAAGCGGAAACATCTTAGAGCCTGCCTGCGGTACAGGCAATTTCTTCGGTATGCTGCCCGACAGTATGCAAGGCTCTAACCTCTATGGCGTGGAGCTTGACAGCATCACAGGCAGAATTGCAAAGCAGCTATATCCCTCTGCCAATATTGCTATAACAGGCTTTGAGAAAACAGACCTGCCCGACAGCTTTTTCGACCTCGCCATCGGCAATGTACCCTTTGGTAACTACAAGCTCACCGAGAAACGCTATGATAGCCAAAACTTCCTCATTCACGACCACTTTTTCGCAAAAGCACTGGATAAAGTCCGCCCCGGCGGTATCGTTGCCTTTGTCACATCTAAGGGAACGATGGACAAGAAAAACCCCGAGGTCAGACGATACCTTGCACAGAGGGCTGAACTGCTTGGAGCAATCCGATTGCCCAACAACGCATTTACCAAAAATGCAGGAACAGAAGTCACCAGTGATATTATCTTCCTGCAAAAGCGTGACAGACCGATTGATGTGGATAGGGATTGGATACATCTCGGTTATGATGAAAATGACATTACCCTAAACAGCTACTTTGCAGACCACCCGGGCATGATACTCGGCAACATGGAAATGGTCAGCGGTCAGTTTGGCGAAGAAAGTGCCTGTGTTCCCATAGAGGGAGCAGACCTCTCTGAGCAGTTAAGGGCGGCTGTCTTGAATGTGGAGGGCGAAATCAGCGAAGCGGATCTGCCCGACTTAGAAATATCCGAGCAAGTTTCTATCCCTGCCGACCCCAATGTAAAAAACCACACCTATGCCCTTGTGGACGGTGAGGTTTACTTCCGTGAAAACTCACGCATGGTAAAGCCTGCCCTAAATCAAACCGCAAGGGAACGCATTACAGGGCTTGTGGAGCTGCGTGAGTGTGTGCAAGACCTTATCTATTATCAGCTTGAGGACTTTAGTGATGAGGTTATCAAAGCAGAGCAAGCAAAGCTAAACCGTCTTTATGACAGCTTTACCGCAAAATATGGGCTGATTAACAGCCGTGGCAATTCCATTGCTTTTAGTGAGGACAATTCCTACTACCTCCTTTGCTCTCTTGAAGATGTGGACGAGGAAGGCAATCTCAAAGCCAAAGCGGATATGTTCACCAAACGGACGATTAAAAAGTCTGTGAAAGTCACAAGTGTGGATACTCCCTCTGAAGCTCTCGCTGTTTCCATTGCCGAAAAAGCAAAGGTAGATATGTCCTTTATGGCAGAGCTGACAGGGCTTTCCGAGGAAGAAATCGCAACACAGCTTAAAGGTGTCATCTTCCGTATTCCCGAGCTGTACCACACCGATGCACCGCCCCACTATGTCACCGCCGATGAATACCTATCGGGCAATGTGCGTGAAAAACTGCGTACCGCCGAGCTTGCCGCCCGAACATCAGAGGAATACAAGGCGAATGTGGAAGCCCTGCAAATGGCACAGCCCAAAGACTTAGATGCAAGCGAAATTGAGGTGCGAATTGGCAGCACATGGATTGACAAAGAGTATATGCAGGAATTTATGTATGAACTCTTTGATACCCCATACCGCAATCAAGGCACGATAAAGGTCAATTACTCCAACTTCACCGCTGAGTGGAGCGTAACCGCCAAAAACTCCATCAGCTATGATGATGTTGCTGCCTATGCCACCTACGGTACTGCCCGAGCCAATGCCTACAACATATTTGAGGATACCCTCAATCTGCGTGATGTGCGTATCTATGATACCAAAACCGAGCCGGACGGAAAGGAAATCCGTGTCCTCAATATAAAAGAAACCGAAGCGGCACAGCAAAAACAACAGCTTATCAAGGACGGATTTAAGGATTGGATTTTCCGAGATGCCAACAGGCGGCAGACCCTTGTTAAGCTCTACAACGAGCGTTTTAACTCCGTAAGACCCCGTGAGTACGATGGCAGCCATATCAATTTTGTGGGCATGAACCCACAAATAAAGCTCCGAGAACATCAAATCAATGCCATTGCCCACATTCTTTATGGCAACAACACCCTGCTTGCCCATGAAGTAGGTGCAGGCAAGACCTTTGAAATGATTGCAGGAGCAATGGAAAGTAAGCGGCTTGGGCTTTGCCAAAAACCGCTTTTCGCCGTACCAAACCACCTTACCGAGCAATGGGCAAGCGAGTTTCTAAGGCTTTATCCTGCCGCCAATATCTTGGTGGCCACAAAGAAAGACTTTGAAACGAAAAACCGCAAAAAGTTTTGTGCGAGGATTGCCACAGGCGAATACGATGCGGTCATTATCGGTCATAGCCAGTTTGAGCGTATCCCTGTTTCTCTTGAACGGCAGGAACGCTTGCTCCGTGAACAGATTAGTGACATTGAGCAAGGTATCCGAGAAGTTAAAGCAAGTGGCGGCGAGGGCTTTACCGTCAAGCAGTTTGAACGCACCAAAAAAGGGCTGATTGAGCGACTGAAAAAGCTCGAAGCAAGGGAACGCAAAGACAGCGTTGTTACCTTTGAACAGCTTGGTGTAGACAGGCTCTATGTAGACGAAGCCCACAGCTACAAAAATCTCTTTACATTCACCAAAATGCGAAATGTTGCGGGGCTTTCTACCTCCGATGCTCAAAAATCAAGCGATATGTTTCTAAAGTGCCGCTACACGGACGAGCTGACAGGGGGCAAAGGCACAGTATTTGCCACAGGCACTCCCGTGAGCAATTCAATGGTGGAGCTTTATACCATGCAGCGGTATTTGCAGTATGATACCCTCAGAGAAAAAGGACTTCTCCACTTCGATGCTTGGGCTTCTACCTTTGGCGAAACCGTTACACAAAACGAGCTTGCCCCCGAGGGCAAGGGCTACCGACCCCGTACAAGATTTTCAAAGTTTTTCAATCTGCCCGAGCTGATGTCCATGTTCAAGGAAGTTGCCGACATCAAGACCGCCGATGAGCTGAACTTGCCCACTCCCGAGGTTATCTATGAAACGGTAGTGGCAAAGCCCACAGAAATTCAGCAGGAATTGGTGCAGGAGCTTTCGGAACGAGCTGCCAAAATACACAATGACCGTATAGACCCCTCTATTGATAATATGCTGAAAGTAACCTCAGACGGGCGAAAATTGGGGCTTGACCAACGAGTGATTAACCCCATGCTGCCCGATGACGAGGGCAGTAAGGTCAACACCTGTGTAAACAATATCCTGCGTATATGGGAGGACGGAAAGGACGATAAACTGACACAGCTATTGTTCTGCGACCTCTCTACCCCAAAAGGCAGACCACAAGCCGATAAGGTGGCAAAGGCAGGCGGCAGTGCAATCAACGGTGTGGAACTCCATGCCCTTGAAGCTGCTCTCCCCGATGATGTGACAGCTCCACAGGCACAGTTTAGCATTTATGAGGATATACGGGAGAAGCTCATCGCAAAGGGTGTGCCTGCCGCCGAAGTAGCCTTTATCCATGAAGCCAATACCGATACACGAAAAAAAGAGCTGTTTGCAAAGGTGCGTAACGGTGATGTCCGTGTTCTGCTTGGCAGTACCGCAAAATGCGGTGCCGGCATGAATGTGCAAGACCGCCTTGTGGCATTGCACGATTTAGATTGTCCGTGGCGTCCGGGGGATTTAACCCAACGCTCGGGCAGAATTATCCGTCAAGGAAACAACAACGAGCAAGTAAAAATCTTCCGCTATGTGACAGAGGATACCTTTGATGCCTACCTTTGGCAGACCGTGGAGAACAAGCAGAAATTCATCAGTCAGATAATGACCTCAAAATCTCCTGTCCGTTCCTGTGAGGACATAGACGAAGCCGCCCTGTCTTATGCGGAAATTAAGGCTCTGTGTGCAGGAAATCCCTTGATAAAGGAAAAAATGGACTTGGATATTGAGGTGGCAAAGCTGAAGCTCTTAAAAGCCAACCACCAAAGCACCAAATATCGTTTGGAAGATAATCTGTTAAAGCACTTCCCCGAAAGCATTGAACGGCACAAGGGCTATATCAAAGGCTTTGAGCAGGATATTGTGACACTGACAGAGCATACCCCAAAAGTGCTTCAAGGTGAGCTGCCTAAAGATGATTTCAAAATCACCATTAAGGGCGATACACTCACCGACAAAGACAATGCAGGGGCGGCAATCCTCGAAGCCTGCAAGGAAGTGAAAAATAGTGACCCTGTGGAAATTGGCAGTTATAAAGGCTTTACCATGTATTTAAGCTATGCTGCCTTTGGCAATGAACACACTCTTACCCTCAAGGGGGCAATGAGCCATACCGCAAAGCTCGGGCTTGATGCAAGGGGCAATCTTACCCGTATCGACAACGCTCTAAACAATATGCCACAGCGGTTACAATCGATGCAAAAGGAGCTTGAAAATCTCTATAATCAGCAGGCGGCGGCAAAGGTTGAGGTGCAAAAACCGTTTATGCAGGAGCAGGAACTAAAGGATAAAACCGCACGGCTTGCTGTTCTCGACAGAGAGCTGAATATGAGTGCCATGCGCTCTGCCCCCTCGAGGGATACTGCAATGGTATCCAAACAGGTGCGACCGTCCATACTGGAGAACTTAAAGCAGCAGACCCCTAAATCTACAACAACACCTAAAAAATCTAAGACGGAAAGAGAGGAACGGTGATGGCGAACAGACAAAGAAATATCCGTATTCAGCTTAGAGTGACGGAACAGGAAAAAGAGCTGATTGAGCAGAAAATGCAGGAGCTTGGCACAAAAAACACCGAAGCCTATTTACGCAAAATGGCGATTGACGGGCTTATCATTCACCTTGATACCGCCGATGTGAGGGAGCTTGTAAGGGTGCTGAGAGTAACGAGCAACAGCCTTAATCAGCTTACCAAACGGGTGCATGAAACGGGCAGTATTTACGGTGAGGATATCGAGGATTTGCGAAAAAGCTATGACAGGCTTTGGAGTGCCGCCGAGGAAATCATGCTCAGATTAGCGGCGATTTGAGATGACAAGATAGACACTTTCCCTTTCTTCTGCTACGATAAATACACAAGAGATATGGAGGGGTGCTTATGAAAATATTACTTAAAATCGTGTTGCTGCCAATCACTTTGGCACTGAATATCCTGCTTGGAATATCAAAGTTTGTTCTTGTATTTGGTGGAGGGCTTTTAGGTGTACTGTCCTTTGTCCTGTTTTCCCTTGGTATCGGTACAATTATCGTGGCAGGCTTTTCACAGGCGATACCTGCCTTTATCGCAGGCTATCTCATCAGTCCGTGGGGATTGCCCATGATGGGAGCATGGATTATAGCGAAGGTAGAATACTTCAATGACTGGCTGAAAGGTATTTAGCCTTAGAAATGGTTAGGGGGCGGTAGCATTTGTGTGCTATTGCCCCCTTAATTGCCGCATAGTAGAAGTGCCACCGTAAAGCAAGGGCGGCGAAGCCGTTTATCTCGACCCTTGCTTTATGGTGGCACTTCTGCTTTTTCTGTATTCAGAACTATTGATGAAATTTAGGGAAGTGCATGGTATAATTATCTAATCAATAGTTAATCAGGAGGGATACTATGAGCGAACAAGAAAACAAAGAAATGCTTTATTTTCAAAACAAAATTTCAAGTGTATTATACAATCAGCAAAGGTTCAAGATAATGTTTGGCGAAGATAAATTTTTGTTTGGTTCAGTTTCAGCAAAAGATAATGACTCACCATTTGGAAAACTAATGCAGTATAAAACAATACATGATACTTTAATGGATTTAGACTGGAAAATCAAACTTTCCTTTGAAAACGCAATTAAATTTTCTTACTCTGACACAGTGAGAAATAATTTTAACTTAATAAGAACAGATGCTGAAGAAGAAAAACTCGCTTATTATTATATCGAAAATGCTTTGTTTCGGACTTCAAGTTTATGGGATATGTTAGCACAGTTATATAGGCTTTTTTATGATATAGATATTCCCAAGGAAAAGGTATATTACAAACAAATATTTAATCCTTCCAACAAGCATAACGATAATTTCAAAACTAATGCAACAGAAATTTATAGATACATTGAACAAAATGATGATACTGATTGTGAAGGAGAATGGAAGGGCAATCATTCCTTTGCCAATGACCTTAGAAATAAAATGACCCATCGAAATTCTCCGAATGTTGCTGTCATGAGTGACTTTGATATGAATTTAAAGCACCACCCAATTTTCCAGTTAAAAAGAGTAATTGAAGATTATACTGTTGTTTCTAAATATATTACAGAAATATTAGACCAAATAGAAAACGATGTTATCAACTCTTTGGAAGATGAGGAAAACTAATATAAGGTGGTGACCTATGAAAATATTTTTTGACAGTGGCAATATGGAACAATCGGCACACTTTGGTTGGCAAAACAAGGATTTGGCTTTGTATGGGTTGAGAGAAGGATACAAAAATAGTGCAGATGACTTAGTTGAAATAGCACTGGGAAATGGAACACCAAAAACTTTGGATACATACATATTCCCCATATTATTTTCCTATCGCCACAGTTTGGAACTTTCGCTAAAACATATTTATTTAAGATGTGGTGGAAACTTGCCAAGCGGTGGACACAATCTCCTTACCCTTTGGGATGAAGTAAAAAAGGAAGTCATTGATGGCTTTATCAATAATAAATCGGCAGTGGAAAATGTTAAAACCTATAAAGAAAATTTTGTACCTTACTCATTAGAGGGAATAAGTTTAGCCAAGGTAAGGCTTTTGCTAAAAGAATTTCAAGAGGCAGACCAAAAAGACTTTGAAAGAACCAACTCCTCCGAAAAACAAACAGACCAAAATGCAGATGTATGGAGATATTTAATTAGTACTGATAACGATTTGTATTTTAGAAATGGTCATTCAATAGATTATCTCTCTTTAAAAGAGAGTGTTTCATTTTTATATGAAGTACTCGACTTTATTTACCACATTACAGATGAATATCTATCATCTTAAATTTTGACACTCAGATTTTGGGATTTTGGTATCTAAGCGATGTTCAAAGCTGGTTGATGAATTTACATCGTATGTGTGATATAATTACTCAAAAAGGGGGTGTGAATATATGAATGTAGAAAAAATGCAGGCGTTAGTATATGAGATTAGAAACTTAAAAAGCAAGGCTGAAATATATACAAAAGCCAACGAGTATGTATATACAAATGTTTATTCAACTTGGGTAAACGAGTATAATGCTCTTTTAGACAAATATAACGCTTTGTCAGAACTGCGAATTACCAAAATGACCTTCAGTGAAAATGATTTGTCTTCAACTCAAAAAACCATTAGGCAAGCGACCATTCTATATTATATTTCTGCTATTGAGGCACTGGCGAATAAAATAGAGTCAGATATTGAAAGGGAACGTTTGAGTAAGTTGGAAGAACAAACTCCTTCACATCAAATGCGTAAGTGTTTTAAATTATGTGTGGATGGGTGTCCTGTTAATCCTGATTTGAAAAGAAACAGAGTATTTATAGCAATGCCATTTTCAAATGAATACCTTGATAGCTACAATTACGGAATTGTTCCCGCTCTTGATAGCTTAGGGTATGAACACTTCAAGGCAGATAACGAATTGAGTAATAAAGATATTATGTGTAAAATTTGCAGAGAAATTCAGTCTTGTAGCCTTGCTATTATAAACATATCAAGTTTAAATCCAAATGTCATGTTGGAACAAGGGTTAGCATACGGACTTGGTAAACCAGTAATTATTATAAAAGATAAAAATACAAAGGCAGTCAGCGATATTGGTAGTATTGAGTATATAGAATATGAACATGCCTATGATTTACAACAAAAATTATCACGAGCTCTTGAAAAATAATTTGAAAGGTCTGTACTTTAGTGTACAGGCTTTTTTCTTGCCCAAAAGGAGGTGTTATTATCGCTACCACAAGGCTAATTGCCATGCACCAAAACAAAGGAAAATCTATTGCAGATTGCCTTGCAGACCGCACCGATTATGCTAAAAATCCCGAGAAAACAAATGAGGGAGAATTGTTATCCTCTTATGAGTGCGACCCTAAAACGGTGCAGGGCGAGTTTATGTTATCTAAGCGGCAATATGATGATATAACAGGTAGACAACAGGCAAGTAATGTTATCGCCTATCAGATACGGCAATCATTTAAGCCCGGGGAAATTACACCCGAGCTTGCAAACAAAATCGGTTATGAGTTGGGCATGAGCTTTACCAAAGGCAAACACGCATTTATCGTTGCTACTCACATAGACAAAGCCCATATTCACAATCACATTATCTTTAATTCTACCTCTCTCGATTGCACCAGAAAGTTTCGAGATTTTAAAAGAAGCGGCAAGGCTCTTGCCCAAATATCCGACCGTATTTGTCTTGAAAATGGGCTTTCCATTATCGGAAATCCCAAACGCTCCAAAGGTCATTACGGTAAGTGGCTTGGCGATAAAAAGCCCCCATCGCACTCCGATAAACTAAGGCAGAACATAGATGAGGTACTTACGCAAAATCCTAAAACATTTGATGAGTTTTTACAGCTCATGCAGGATGCAGGCTATGAAATAAAAAGCGGTAAGCACTACTCTTTCAAGAGTGCGGAACAAAAGAAATTTATCCGGCTGCGTTCTCTTGGCGAGGGCTATTCCGAAGATGAAATTAAAGCAGTCATTGAGGGCAAAGCACCGCAGAGAGAAGTTAAAAAGTCCTCTGTCAAACAACCGAGAAAGCAAGAAAAATCCGTTAATCTCCTTGTGGATATTCAAGCGAAATTGCAGCAAGGCAAGGGCAAGGGATATGAGCAGTGGGCAAAGATTTTCAACCTAAAGCAGATGGCACAGACCGTTAATTTTCTGCAAGAACACAAGCTCCTTGCCTACTCTGATTTAGAGGAAAAGGCGAAGAAATGCACCGCTACTTTCGATGAGCTGAATACACAAATTAAGACCTCTGAAAAGCGGATTGCTGAAATACAGGCTCTTAAAAAGCACATCTTCAACTATGCCAAAACCCGAGATATTTATACCGACTACCGCAAGGTAGGCTACTCTAAAAAGTTTTACGAGGAACACCGTGCCGAGCTTACTTTGCACAAGGCGGCAAAGGCGGCTTTTGAGGAACTTGGTGTAAAAAAGCTACCCACAATTAAAGCACTGCAAGCTGAATGTGATGAGCTGTTTTCCGTAAAAAATAAGGCTTACAGCAAGTACCATACCGCAAGAAAAGAAATGCAAGATATTCTGACTGCAAAGGCAAATATCGACCGCCTTTTGGGAATGGAACAGGAACAAAAGGCAAAAGAAAAATCACAGGATCAGCGTTAAGCTACCCTGTGATTTCATCAGCTCCCAAGGGGAGCATAGCACGATGATTTATCATCGTTTCAGTGGGGATTGGGGATACTTCCCCAACAAGCAAAAGCATACGGTGGTCACCCGTATGCCCTGCTTGCCACTTTACTTCAACATTTACACCTGCAACTATAAAAGCGCTAAATTCTATTAAAATATTAAAAGAAAAACGCTGCAAAACCGCATTGGTTGCAACGTTTCTCATTCCATATTTAATTGTATTTTGGACATTCATCTGTCCTTTGTTTCGACTTCCTTTATCTCTCTTGCGGTAGCGGTGACGATTTGCAATCCCTTGTCGCTTAGATCATCGAGCAGACTATCAAGCTGTCTGCGCTGCGTGGATTTATCTGTTTCTTTATTTTGAAAAAAGAATTGGTCTACCGATACATCTAGAAGAGTAACAAGTTCATAAAAGATTTGAAGGCTTGGGTGCTGTCCGCTGTTTTCAATGGACGCAATATATCGAGGGGCAATGTTCATTTGGTCTGCTAACTCATTTCTTGATAATCCCTTTACCTTTCGAGCTTCTTTTATGGCTTGACCGAAAGCCTTAAAATCATATTTGATTTTTTCCTGCTTCATATTATTTCACCCTATTACATTTTACTGTTCACCTTACTCCCTTAGATATGATTACACACATCATGGTACTGATTTAAATAAAGCATATTTTTACTTTGCTTTTATCTTGACATAAAAAAACAACCGTGATACACTATTATAAATTTGAACAAAAAAGGAGGCTTACGTGTGTTAATTCGTATACGCAAATAAAGCAATAAAAAAGCAGAACTATCTATCCACATTGTGGGCTTTTTTCGCTTGCGTTTACGAATAAACACGTGCTTATACATTATGTGACTGTGTAGTCGCATAATGTTGGTTTGCCTTGTTTTGTAGTGATGCAGATTAATGCCCTTTTATGGGTGTTAACCTACATTTTTTATTGCACAAAAAACAATGAGTTATGCAATAAAAATGTTTGGAGGAATAAATAAATGCAACAAAATAAAAATTCATGGAAGAAAGATTATTTTACAATATTGATTGGGCAAGGATTCTCCCTTATTAGTAGTGGAATTTTGCAAATGTCAATTATTTTTTATTTGACAGCAAAAACAGGTTCTGCAATGGTGTTATCCATAGCAACACTGATTGGTTTCTTACCGCAAGCACTTATAGGGCCTTTTGCTGGCGTTTTTGTTGATCGGCATAGCCGAAAGAAAGTAATGATTGGCGCAGACTTAGTTATTGCTGTGGCTGGAGGGATATTAGCAATTGTTACTCTCTATATGGACTTACCAATATGGGTAATCATGGCGGTTTTATTTGTCCGAAGTATGGGAACAGCGTTTCATTCGCCAGCATTGAATGCAGCTACACCACTGCTTGTGCCAGAAGATCAACTGACAAAGTGTGCGGGTTATAGCCAAACTATACAAGCCATAGGGTCAATCATTAGTCCTGCTGCTGCCGCGTTTTTATATACTGTTTGGAATCTGAATCATATCGTTATACTTGATATTGTCGGTGCGATTATAGCTTGTATTTCCGTAGCGATTATTACAATTCCTAATCCATCATCAAGCAGCATTGATAAAGAAGAAAATGTCATGCAGGAAATGAAAGCGGGGTACGTTGTCTTAAAAGAGAATAAAGGTCTGTTTGCTTTGCTTTGGATTGGCGCATTATATATGTTTTTTTATATGCCGATTAGTGCGCTATATCCGCTGATGAGTATGGGATATTTCGGCGGAACACCTACTCATGCTTCAATAGCAGAAATCGCCTTTGCTATTGGAATGTTGGTAGGAGGGGTCATATTAAGCGTTTGGGGTGGTTTCAAGAAACGTACTTTTACCATTGGGGCATCGGTTCTTATGATGGGAATTGGTGTTGCCATATCTGGAATACTTCCACCAAAACCAAATGCTTTCATTGCCTTTGCGATATCCTGCATGGTTATGGGAGTGTCAGCTCCATTTTATGGTGTGCAAAATGCCCTGTTCCAAGAGAAAATTAAACCTGAATATTTAGGGAGGGTTTTTTCTTTGCTTGGAAGTGTAATGTCATTCGCAATGCCTTTGGGTTTATTGTGTTCTGGTCTTTTTGCAGAACAAATAGGTGTTGAAAAATGGTTTTTGATTTCTGGAATAGGAATTATAGCCATATCATTTTTGGTATTTATACTTCCCGCAGTACAGTCACTTGATAATCGTACTGTATAAAACAGCCTATGCTAAATTGAGTAAAGGAGGGCAGATTCACGATGGGAGTAATTATTTCTGTGCAATAGCAGGGGCTATTGCACGCTAAAAGTGAGCAACTGAAAAATAGCCTTTGCTAATCCTAAATAACATAGAG
>SABC01000289.1 GCA_009929175.1 Bacteroidia bacterium
AAATGGAGGCCACTTCAATGACAAATGTAATACACATTGGTATCGATGTCCATAAGGATTCTTTTTCACTTTGCTCTTTCAGCTTTTTAACAAAAAGACTCTTTGGTCAAACAAAAATTGCCAGTAAGGCTAGTTTAGTAATCAAATATGTACAACGGTTGCAAAAAGAACAACCTGAGAGAGAGGTGCTTTGCGGATACGAAGCAGGCCCCACGGGGTTCGGTTTGTATCGAGAACTTGAGAAAATAGGTATCCCCTGTGTACTCATGGCTCCAACATCTTTACCTAAAGCTCCTGACAACAGGGTAAAGACCGATCGTCTGGATGCCCAAGAATTAGCACAACACCTTGCGTGGGGTACTTATAGCGCAGTTCATGTACCTACTTCAGAGAACGAGGCAGTTAAAGATTATACCCGAATGAGGAATGCACGGGTTTTGGCTCTGAAAAAAGCAAAGCAGAATCTGTTGTCTTTTCTTCTTCGTACAGGAAGAACATTCACTGAGGGCAAGACTTATTGGACACAGATCCACTTCAATTGGCTCCGAAAACAGGCATTCGTAGATCCTCTTTTCCAAGATACTTTCAAAGAGTACTTACAAGAAGTTTTTGACCAGCAAGAAAAGGTTGACAGGTACAATAGCAAAATTGAAGAAATTGCTAACCAAGATGAGTATAGGGAAAGAGTATCTAAATTACGTTGTTTTCGAGGTATAGAGACTCATACAGCCCTCTCATTAGTAGCTGAGATAGGAGACTTCTCACGATTTATCTCTCCTGCACAGTTTTCCTCATTCCTTGGACTAGTGCCTAGTGAAGAATCCAGCGGACAGCGAGAAAGAAGAGGGGGTATTACCAAGGCGGGAAACACGCGATTGAGATTATTACTCATTGAAGGAGCAAAGGCATCGCTGCGAAGCGGTATATATGTAAAAAAACCAAAAAGGCTTCAGGCTAGACAAAAAGGAAATGATGCAGAAGTCATAGCATATGCTGATAGAGCCAACCGAAGACTGCATAGAGTATATAGCAACCTTACTTCTCGAGGAGTACATAACAATAAGGCGACTGTTGCTGTAGCAAGAGAATTATCGTGTTATATTTGGGGTATGATGAACAACAAAATTCAGTAGACAATAGAATTTAGCAATTATTAGGGTGAGAGGGATTGGTA
>SABC01000290.1 GCA_009929175.1 Bacteroidia bacterium
TGTCAGGGCCATGAAGAATACACCTATAAAGCCACCCTTGTCGGATTTGGAGTCAGATTTATTGACCATCCAGCTAGGCATTGTTATCTCAAAGGCACCGAAGAATGATGCTGCAAATACCATAAATACAAGGAAGAAAATGATGTTTGGCAGCCAGTGTGTGGCCAGCCAGTTAAAGATATCGGCAGTTACGGCCTCACCACCGGCAAAGTATGTAACGAAAATTATGACAGCAATAGGAACGGTATAAAGAGCAACAATGAAAAAGCCGTATAATGATGCCATCAATTTGCCTTTTGCCTTTGAATTCGACCCGTTGTTTGACTGGCTGTTCTTGAGGAAAAACGATACAGTCATAGGAACCATAGGGAAAACACAAGGGGTTAGCAGGGCAACAAATCCCCAGGCAATTGCCTCAAGGATGACGGCCCAAAGAGATTTACTCTCCTCTTTTCCATCAACGGATGCTACGACATCACCGGCAGGGGCAGGCGCAATTGTATCTTTTACAATGATTGCATCCGGAGTAGTTTCTGTTACGGCAGATGCAGGTGTTGTAGCGGGTACTGCTGTAGTTACACTATTTTTAGCAGCACTTCCGGCAGTGGGTTTTTGAGCTGCGGCAGCAGAAGTCGCACCTTTTGTACCGGGAAGCTTTATTGCAAACTCATATTCGGTTGGCGGCAGGCAGGATCCGTTGTCACAAACCATCCATTCAACATAACCCTTAACTGTTACGGAATCCTTGGATACAACCCGGATTGTCTGTGAAAATTGTGCCTTGTTCAAAAAGTAACCGATTTTCATCTGGAACATCTCGTCAAACTCAATCTTTGGCTGGATTAGCATTTTTACACCACCGGCCTTTTTGTAATTGGTGCTTTCATCAAAATAGAACTGAGTAGGATTAGGCCCATCTGTATATGGCCCGAGGTCATAAAGATGCCATCCCTCTCCAATGGTTGCATTGAAAATAAGGTCATAAGCATTATTACCACTCTCTTTAATGTCGATCTTCCATTTTACAGGATTCTTCACTTGGGCCGTTAAACTCCCGGCAAGCAAAAGAAAAGAAATTGTTAATTTGATACCCTTTTTGAACATATTGTTGTTAATTTATTTCAAATATATATATAATTGATAAAATTCTTAAGTCAGCACTCTTTTTTTTA
>SABC01000291.1 GCA_009929175.1 Bacteroidia bacterium
TTCCGTAGGGGGTGTGAATCGGTTTCACACCCTTCCATTCTTCCGGCACTGACTGGAAAAGTCTTGCTGGATTGCTGGATTCAGAATATTCCAAAACTGCGGCGATGTCTTTAGCTACAAACCATAACTCTGTACCCTCTGTGACAACCCGGACTGGTTTATGATCGAATGCGAACCTTTGTATTTCGTTGACCATTTCTGCATCTCCTTTCTTCTAGACTTTCACTGCATCGAGCAGTTCTTCTGCTGATTTATAGCTGGCCTCGACTCTTCTGAACCATTCCTGCGTTCTTACCTCATCCATGAATCCGTCGGAGCAATCTTTTATAATCTCGGACATTTCTTTTGGTTCATCTGCCAGCTCATTAGCTTCGCGGATCGCTTCCATGCTCTCTAAAACCACATTGACCAGTGTTTCTTCCCTTCTCCTGTTCCTTACTGAGTCCCCTGCTGGGCTTGCGACCCGGCAGGGGTCAATGTAGGGTTTACGAGGTCGTCGATCGTACATCCAAAAATTTCAGACATTTTTTTTAGCTCTGATGAACGGGGTTCGTAAGTACCATTTTCAAAACGAACAATTGTTTGCCTGGAGACTTCAAGCAGGTCGGCTAGTTGTTGTTGCGTCATTCTTGCTACTTCTCTGTATTTTTTTATTAAGATCACCTAAAACACCTCCCTAAAAAGAAACATATGAGTTTCAAACATCTTACATGAAACTATAATGTAACATATATGTTTTGTATATAGGTCTATAGTCCCATATGATACACAAATGTATCACTAGTCACGACCAATCTTGATACTTGCTGATATGAACCATTTTTGCTACATTAGCTTTGGTGATTAATATATGAATTGTTCTGTGTTTGCTCAAAGGCTTATTAATATGAGAAAAAAGGCAGGGCTGACTCAGTCAGCTTTAGCGGAGCTTGTTGGTCTATCCAGGCAAACATTTGTAAGGTGGGAGGGAGGAGAGACCTCCCCGGATATTGATGATGTTAAAAAGGTTGCTAGTGTTTTACATACTTCTGTAGCTTATTTAATAGGAGAAGTTGATGATACAACTCCATTTTTTGAATGTGGGGGAGAGGCTGGCTCTCAGTTAGGGCAGGACATAACGGAACTGCCGAAGAAATACCCTTCAAGGGTTGCGAATGGGTTAAAGCCC
>SABC01000292.1 GCA_009929175.1 Bacteroidia bacterium
ATCCGTATTGTGGAGGGATTTGACTGCTTGCAACCACTTGAAAAAATGCTAAAATAGAGTCTTCCGGCACTACTTTTCTGCAAAATCAAACCCTTTCCCTATTAAAATGTTTTAGTAATTAAACACTAATTATCATGTCATATCTATTCACTTCAGAATCGGTATCAGAAGGGCATCCGGACAAGGTTGCCGATCAGATTTCCGACGCTATTCTAGACGAGTTCCTTCGTCTTGACTCTAATTCAAAAGTTGCCTGCGAGACATTCGTAAGCACAGGACTTGTAGTTGTAGGCGGAGAGGTCAATTCAAGAGCTTATGTTGATATACAGCAAATTGCTCGCAGGGTGATTAACAGGATCGGTTACACCAAAGCCGAATATATGTTTGACGGCAACTCCTGTGGCATCCTGTCTGCCATTCACGAGCAGTCTCCGGACATAAACCGCGGTGTCGATAAAATTGATGAATCAGGGAATTCTGTAGCAACTGCGGACGAACAGGGAGCCGGAGACCAGGGGATGATGTTCGGTTATGCTTGTACAGACACCGAGGAGTACATGCCTCTTGCTCTGACACTATCTCACATTGCCCTGCTCGAACTTTCGAAAATAAGGAAAGACACCATTCTTATGCCTTATCTCAGACCCGATGCAAAATCGCAATTTACCATCGAATACGACGAGAACAACAAACCTCTCAAGGTACATACAATTGTCATCTCCACACAGCACGACGAGTTTGACTCAGATGAGAAGATGCTTGCAACAATCAAATCCGACATAAAGGAGATTCTAATCCCTAGGATAATAAACAGGCTTCCTGAACAGACAAGGGAGTTGTTCCGTCATGGTTATAAATTGCTTGTAAATCCAACAGGAAAGTTTGTGATTGGTGGCCCTCACGGCGATACCGGTCTTACAGGAAGGAAAATCATAGTTGACACGTACGGTGGCAAGGGTGCACACGGCGGTGGAGCATTTTCAGGAAAAGACCCAAGTAAGGTAGACCGTTCAGGGGCCTATGCTGCAAGGCACATTGCGAAAAACATGGTAGCAGCTGGTGTTGCAAGGGAGGTCCTGGTTCAGATTGCTTATGCTATTGGGGTTGCACAACCTGTCAGTGTATTTGTAAACACTTTCGGAACTTGCAATATTCCGATGAACGA
>SABC01000293.1 GCA_009929175.1 Bacteroidia bacterium
GGAAAACCGGCAAACATATTCCTCCAAGCCTTGATGAACCCTCTCCGGTTGTGTCGTGTCAAGGCAGATTGGGGATTGTGTCGGCTAATTTCCTTTCTGTATATTACGGGAATGGAGATAATGTTTCAGACATTGAGAATCCTTCTCCTACTGTAACCACAAAGGATAGACTTGCCCTTATTTCATCTCAATTTCTTTATTCGTACAACTTCAAAGATACCGGGAAAGATATAAATGCCCCATGCCCTACACTTCTCACAAAAGACCGCCTCGCACTTGCCACACCTCAGTTTCTTGATATGCAGTACGGAAATGGCAGCCCTGCGACAATTGACACTCCTGCCGGTACTGTTACCACAAGTCCAAAACATAACCTTGTAACATTGAAACCTTGGATAATGAACACCAACTTTAACAATGTTGGGGCATCTGTTGACGAACCCTCCCAAGTGATTACAGCGAACAGAAAGTGGCACTACCTTATGAATCCTCAGTTTAAGTCAGCCGGAGGAGATATTGAAAAACCTTGTTTCACTTTGATTGCGAAGATGGACAAAAGACCTCCGTATTTGGTAGCAACCGAACAGGGCGATGCTGTAATTGTCGTTTACGAAACAGACAGCCCCTGTACTGTTAAAATCAAGGAATTTATGGCGATGTACGGAATCATTGATATTAAAATGCGTATGCTGAAAATTCCGGAACTGAAACAGATAATGGGCTTTCCAAAAACATACAAACTTATCGGCACACAAGCAGAACAGAAAAAGTACATCGGCAATGCTGTTGAGGTGAATATGTCAAGAGCTTTGTGTGCTGCCCTGGCAGAAGCAATATTTGAATACAAATTTGAAAACATAATTTTATTATGAATAAACTTCACAAAGCAATCTTAGTTAGGAATGGAGGTAAGCCATTCCGGGCAATGAAAACCGGTCGCAACCAGGAATGTCGTTGCGGATCCGGATTAAAAGCTAAACGGTGCTGTGGTTCACGCACCAGGTACTATATACCTAAAGACAAAGAGGAGGGTGAGTTATGACCAATCAAGAATTACTCCTGGCAATGGGAATATCATTCGTTTGCCTTCTCATCACTCTCTACATAGCAAATAAAATAGCTTCAGAAGAAAAGAAAAAGGAGAAAGAATATGAAAACTGA
>SABC01000294.1 GCA_009929175.1 Bacteroidia bacterium
GGGAATGGGATTGATAGTCCTGGCAGATTCGAAATTCTCGGCAATAGCCGGTACATTTACTATGGGTCTAGGATATGCCTCAACATTTCCTATTGTATTAGGGACAATAGGCGACAAATTCAAAGAGATCTCCGGAACAGCATTCAGTTTTGCACTGGTTATCGGACTTACCGGTAATACCCTTCTGAATTTGCTCGTGGGAATTGTTCCTATGGCTGCATTCCCTGTAATTGTGCTTATATCGGCATTTATGGTAATCCTTCTCTTCTCTGTCAATGACTTCAGAAGCAGAAGGGCATAGTTTATGAATTATTAAATACCTACTATATAAAAATTAAATTTATGTTAGCAATTGAATG
Organism: Bacteroidia bacterium; assembly: GCA_009929175.1. Classification (GTDB taxonomy): domain Bacteria; phylum Bacteroidota; class Bacteroidia; order Bacteroidales; family UBA932; genus Bact-08. The sequence goes on from SABC01000294.1 coordinate 360, forward strand.
GTTAAATAACGCCAGAAAAGTTATGTCATCGATTGAGGAGTCTCAATTGGAAAATATTAAAAAAGCCGCCACAATTATGGCAGACAGTATAGAAGCCGGACGCTGGGTTCACACCTTCGGATGCGGTCACGCTACAATTCCTGTAGAAGAGATGTACCCGAGAATCGGCGGTTTTGTCGGTTTTCATCCTATATGCGAACTGCCTCTTACATTTTTTACAAGAATCACAGGTGAGATGGGTATCCATCAGTTCCTCTTCCTCGAAAGAGCAGAAGGATATGGTGATGCTATTATGAAATCATACAATTTTGACAAGAGGGATACAATGTGGATCTTCTCTCATACAGGTATCAATAATGTCAACATTGACATAGCAATCAAGGCAAAAGAGGCCGGTATGAAGCTTATTGTATTCGGATCAGCTGCCGAGACTGCAGGTAAAAAGAGCCGTCACTCTTGTGGCAAAACACTTTTTGAGTTGGCAGATGTTGTTGTAGACTCTTGTGCTCCGCTTACAGATGCAAGCGTTCCGCTTAAAAATCACTTTGATAAAGTGGGTCCTGTATCTACAGTGGCATTCATCACCCTTGTATGGATGACAGTGACAACTGTTGCTGAAATACTTGCCGACAGAGGCGTGAAACTCTATATACACCCTTCTCACAATGTGCCTGGAGACACAACTGCTCATGAAAGGCTCGATTCTTGTATAGCAGCGTACAAAGAGAGGGTAGCGGGTATCTAAAATACCTTTTATGCCATTTTTTTGTATTTTTGCAGCCTGAATGTTAAAAAC
>SABC01000295.1 GCA_009929175.1 Bacteroidia bacterium
AAACTTTCCGGACAGATGCATTGACTACATCTTTATATCAAACAGATTTGCAGAGAAGTTCAAGGTAATCGACTCTTCTGTTATCCCTGAGGCTCTTGCCTCGGATCACAGGCCGGTGATGGTGCTGGGAAACCTATAAATGTATTTCAGAGGCAAATGTCCTCTTAATCCCTTTTTTGTATTTGACGGTTGGGTATCCAAACAGAACAATCAGCCCCTCGCGGCTGGTGTATTTGATTTTGTACTTTTCCCGGAACTGTTTTGCCTTTTTGCCGTTCTGGATGAGAGGGTGGACGCTTCCTATCATACAGGTTCCTAGGCCTAGTGATTCTGCAGCGTACATCGCTACGGTGGCGGCGATGATGGGGTCGGCAGGGTCTGTGTAGGGTGAGCCGTAGAAATACATTGCCAGAGGAGCGTCGTAGGTTACCATGTTTACCCCGCGGGAAGACTCTTTAATAAAGAATTTGAACATGGGCTTGATGAATCCCCTGAACATCTCATCGTTTGCCTTGCCCCAAAGTGGGCGCATAAGAGCAAGAAACCACCTTGATACAAACCACTTCATTTCATTGAGGTAGTTGCAGAAGTCAAGGCCGAATCCTCTCACCGCCTCTCTTGAGCCAAGTACAAGCACATTCACATCAGATGGCGGTAACCCCATGGGTGATGTTCTGGCTGCATTAAGAATTTTCTCAATTACATCTGCACTTACCCCCTTTTCAGAAAACTCCCTTATGCTCCTCCTTCTCTCCAGTAAGGCCGACAACTGTTCGTATCCACATGCCGCAGAAGAGTCCGGCAGGGGATATATATCGGCAGAGGATATCTCCCTCCCCTTGATCTCAATTGCTCCTGTGGGGCATACTGCCATACAGTGTCCGCAACCTATGCAGCCAAATAGAGGATTATCTGAGATTACCAGTTTGCCCTCCCGGATCTCAATGCTGAAGTCTTTACACACTTCCACGCATTTTCCGCAAACTGTGCATTTGTTATAATCAATAAGTATTGAGGCTTTCTCTTTTGCCCTTGTTGTGGGTATGGCCATATTTCCTGAAGTCTTTTATTATATAGAAAATTACTGAGGGCAGAACAATAAATATAAGGGGGTTTGCACTGTAAGCACCAGTTATATCAAAGCGAAGGAGAGAT
>SABC01000296.1 GCA_009929175.1 Bacteroidia bacterium
TGGTGGATTCGTGAGAGAGTATCAGGTGGAACTTAACCCCGATGCCATGCGTTCGTTCAATGTTTCCGTTATGGATGTGATGAATGCAGTACAAAAAAGTAATCTTGACATCGGAGCTGAGACCGTTGAAATAAATCAGGCTGAATACCTGATCCGTGGTCTGGGTTATATTAAAAAGGTAGCCGACCTTGAGGAGGCTGTTGTTACTGTACGAAACGGAGTGCCTGTACGTATCAAGGATGTTGCATTTGTAAATCTCGGACCGGCAACACGTCGTGGTGGTTTAGATAAGGAGGGGGTAGAGGCAGTTGGCGGAGTAGTTGTTGCCCGTTACGGCTCCAATCCTTTAAAGGTTATAGATAATGTAAAAGCAAAGATTGAAGAAATGGATGCAGGGATGCCGCAGAAAGTGCTGGAGGACGGAACCGTATCCAAAGTTACAGTTGTACCCTTTTACGATCGCACAGGATTGATTAAAGAGACGATCGGTACGTTGGAATCGGCTCTCACAGAGGAGGTGCTGATCTGTATCATCGTTATAATCGTACTGATCCTTAATCTACGTGCCTCTTTCGTAATTGCGAGTATGCTTCCGTTGGCGGTGTTATCTACCTTTATTATCATGCGGAATGTAGGGGTAGATGCTAACATTGTAGCTCTGTCCGGAATCGCTATCGCCATCGGAGTTATGGTAGATATAGGAGTAGTGTTCGTTGAAAGTGTAATCAGACATATGGAGATGCCCGAAAATAAGAGTATCAACAAAGGCAAGCCTTTTGTAAACCTTATTCATAAGGCTATCGGTGAAGTTTCCGGAGCAGTACTAACAGGTATGCTTACAACGGTTATCAGCTTTATACCTGTATTTGCCATGGAAGCCCAAGAGGGAAAGATGTTTCATCCGTTGGCATTTACCAAGACATTTGCCCTTGCTTCTGCGTTTATATTGGGTGTAGTGGTTTTACCTACACTTACATATTTCCTGTTTTCCATCCGGTCAAATTCGGCGTTGCTGCGTAAAGGCTTAAATTACTTACTTATAATGGCAGGTGTTGTACTTCTGATCATATATGGAAGTGTGCCGGCTTTGGGACTTACAGCCGTTGGGTTCAATAATTTATTGGCTTACAGGTGGAAAAATCCAAAGATTTCA
>SABC01000297.1 GCA_009929175.1 Bacteroidia bacterium
ATATTCATTACGATTTGGTTACGATACCCCCCTTACAAAAGAAGGATGGCCAAAAATAGTCCCAACAGGAGAAAATTGATTCCGGAGAACACAGCAATGTACAACACCTTTCGGCTACCCGTGCGCCCACTATATAGCTTAAATGAAATCACACTGGCAAGGGATGCAATTAAGGTTCCCAGACCACCCACATTCACACCTAAAATCAAAGCTGCCGGATCCTCTACAAAGGGGGCTAAAACCACGGCAGCCGGCACATTGCTCATGCCTTGGGATAATATGACGGCCCCAAGAATCTCTCTGCCCTGTATCAATGATGTCACGGTTTCCCGAAACCATGGGATTTGACCCACATTACCCACAAAAACGAAAAAGAACACAAAAGTGAGCAACAAATAATAGTCCACCTGCTTAAATACATAGGGATTGGCCAAGGCCCCTAACAACAATGCGGCCGCCAATACCCCACCGTAGGGAATCCAGTGGAACACCCCGCCTATGATAACGCCAAACAAAAGAAGGTATAGTAGGAGGGGTTTTCCCGGCAATTCAGGATAGGCCACATCAAAGAGCACATCCATTTTTCTTTGGGGGATTATGGCCGTTCCTGCCATCACCACTACAAAAGCCAGCAGTGTGACAGGAAAGGTAATTTTTAAAAACTCCGGCAGGTTCATATGAAAATAGGAGTAGAGAAACAGGTTTTGGGGATTTCCGATGGGAGTCAGCATGCTGCCTAGATTCGCCGCCAACGTTTCCATAATTACAATGAGGATAATCCTTTTCTCACCGGCAAATCCCAGCACCGCAAAGGTAAAGGGAACCATGGTAAGAAGGGCCACATCATTGGTTACCACCATGGCCAGAAAAAAGGTCATTCCCACCAGAAACAAAGAGATGGTCCGCAAGCGTTTACCTCGTTTCAAGAGGCTCTGGGCCATTATTTCAAAAACACCCAGGGTTTGTAATCCTGCCACCATCACCATGAGAGAAAATAGCAGGACCAGTACTCTGCCGTCTAAATAGTTCAAATAATGTATTCCGGGACACACAAAAAGGGCCGACAGCAGGGCTGCCAGCCCAGAAACACAAAATATAGTTTCTCTCTCCAGTAGTCCGATTCCTTTTTTTATATTGCTCATCGATACTT
>SABC01000298.1 GCA_009929175.1 Bacteroidia bacterium
ACCGGCACCGCCGATACATCCACCGGGACAAGCCATGATCTCTATAGCGTGGAAATTGTACAGACCTGCACGGATGCCGTCAAGAAGCTTGCGGGCATTGCCAAGTTGATGGGCAATTCCTATATTGATCATAGTTCCGTTGAAATCAATCGAAGCAGTCCTTATACCTTCAAGGCCTCTGAGTTCTGTAAAATCGATTTTTTCCAGTTTTTTCTTTGTAAAGAGCTCATAAGCTGTACGCACAGCCGCCTCAATCACTCCGCCTGTTGCACCGAAAATCACTGCAGCACCGGTTGATTCTCCAAGAGGAGAGTCGTAATCATCATCTTCCAACGCATTAAAATCTATATTGGCAGCTTTGATAAGACTGGCCAGCTCCCTTGTAGAGATTGAAAAATCCACATCAGGGTTTCCGTTTGTCTTGAACTCCTCTCTCTGACATTCATATTTTTTAGCCAGACAAGGCATTACTGAAACAACGACCAGATCCTCTCTCTTTATACCGAGAAGCTGTGTATAATAATTTTTTGCAATGGAGCCGAACATCTGTTGAGGAGATCTTGCTGTAGATGGTACATCAAGCATATCCTGGTAATTGTTCTCAAAGAAGTTTACCCATGCAGGACAGCATGATGTCAGGATAGGAAGTTTGACATTCTTGTCTCCTTCAAGGAATTTAGAAATCCTTCCGAGCAGTTCGGTGCCCTCCTCCATTATTGTGAGGTCTGCTGCGAAATCTGTATCAAACACTTTGTCAAAACCGAGAGTACGCAATGCAGCAACCATTTTGCCTGTTACAAGAGTTCCGGGTTCCATGCCGAACTCCTCACCAAGAGCTGCACGAACTGCAGGAGCAGTCTGTACTATAACTGTCTTTGTAGGATCAGACAAAGCTCTTATTACTTTTCCTGTATCATCAAATGGAGTAAGTGCACCTGTAGGACATACAGCAACACACTGTCCGCAGAATGTACATGGTGAATCTATAAGGTCCTGCTCGAAAGCCGGTGCAACAACAGACATAAATCCGCGGTTAATTGCGCTAAGCGCTCCCACTGACTGTACTGTATTGCAGATAGTCTCGCAACGGCGGCACATTATACATTTGTCCATATCCCTCCTTAGAGCAGGAGAGACATCCTTTCTAT
>SABC01000299.1 GCA_009929175.1 Bacteroidia bacterium
TACCACGGTGGCCACCGGACCCAGAATAGCACCGGCCAGTGTGGGAGGCAACAAAATCCAAGGATTTTTAATGATATTGGAAATTTGAAGCATGGATGTACCGATTCCCTGTGCCACCAAACCGCCGACCCCATTATCCTTGAAGCTGATCACTGCAAACCCAATCATTTGGGCACAGCACCCCACGGTAGCTGCACCGGCAGCCAATCCCCCCAGTCCCAACATAATACAAAGCGCTGCACTGGATATGGGGGCGGTCAAGGCCAATCCAACCACTACAGCAACAATAATTCCCATGATAAATGGCCTCATCTCCGTGGCATTCATAATGATCTGGCCCAACCCGGTCATTAATGCATCTACCACAGGCCCAAACACAGTAGCAGATATCATTCCTGCAATCAATGTAATCGCAGGAGTTACCAATATATCTACTTTGGTTTCCTTGGATACCAGTTTCCCTAACTCCGCGCCGAAAGCCGCTGCCAGGAACGCGCCGGCAGGACCTCCCAACTGGGCACCCATCATACCGGTAATGGCACTGGCAAAAAGTACCAGCGGCGGGGCTTTTAATCCCCAAGCCACAGCCACTCCCACGCCGGCACCCATCAACCCCATGGCGATAATGCCCGTCTCCACCAAGAAGGCAGATACGGTGTTTTCACCTACTAATAGGGCGGTCTGCTCCCCTAGAGTCTTAATGATAAGACCGATTAATAATGAAGCAAACAACCCAAGGGCCATGGCACTTAGCGCATCCTGAAAGTATCTCTTTGCACTGAACTCAATGTCCTTTTTCTTTAAAAAAGCGGACAGTTTTTTCATAATATTCTCCACTTCTTTCCTGCAAAATATGACTATATTATACTGTACTTCCCTCCTTTTGCAAGGAAATGATAATATAGGGCAAGGTTTCCCTCGCCCCATTGTTCTATGGTTATTTTTTCACAGGTGGTTTTGGCAGTCTTTGGTCTATGGTATTCATCAAATGGTCCGTGCAGGTGATTGGATCTACGAATTTCCCTTTGATTACTTCCTTGTACCTGGTCTTGCTTGGCTTTAATACGCCCCCTAAGATTTCTCCTACCACCGCCCTCTTGTAAGAGGGTACCCGATCATCCATTTCCCGGGAAATGTCCATGGTG
>SABC01000095.1 GCA_009929175.1 Bacteroidia bacterium
GCGTAGTTCATCAAACTCTCTTCTTCGACAACTACCTTTTTTTGTGCGGAAGAGGCGTGGATGAATGTCAATTTGCCTTCGTCGTAAAAGATGAACCCAACATGTGATATATCTATGCCGGCTGTTTTTGTGACAAATCCTACAATATCGCCGTTGCGGTATGACTTTGAGTATTTTTCAATCTCTTTGGCCGGAATGCGGTAGTTGGCCCTTTTGGATGCCTCTGCCTCGATATTCCTGATTTTTTCGGTCAATCCCGGTTTCCCTTTGAGTTGCTTGTATTTGTCGTGGTTTGTAGACATAATGAAAAGGTTTACTTTATGGGGCACACCTCCTGCTTCGAGGGTAATGTTTTTGACTATACCTTTTTGTTCGTTTTCATATATCCAATCTGTGGTGTAATGGAGCCTCGAAGAGTAGTCTGTGATTACCCCGCCCCTGTACCTGATGTACTTGAGTTGATCGAGGAATTTTTCGTAGGTAGCCTCTTTTTCCCTTACAGTCCGGGAAAGCGCGAGGACTGTCTCTACAAAGGTAGTACAGTCAAGCTCTCCCAAATTGACAACCAGTTGTTCCGGCTCTTTTTCCAGGGTGTGTCCTACATATGGAGTCTCAAGGAAAAATAACGCACTTTTGGTCACAATATCTGTCATATCCATCTTGGAAACATTTCCCATGTATTGAATATAGTTGTCAAAAATCAGTTTGTTGTCTCCCTTTTTGTGTGCCGGATTTTGGGCAAATGTGTTAAGTGCTAAAATAAGAATTGATATTAAAGCTGTTAAGTGTTTCATGTTTAATCTTTGTTTCTGTTAGTCTATCCAAAGATCATTTTTTTTTGTTACAGCTCCAAAAAATCTTTTTAAGGAACTATTTTTGCATATACAGTGGCGAACCCTTTATTAAAGGATTCATATGAAATTTTAAAAACCAAATATAAGAGGCAGCATGAAAAGAAAACTGGAATCACTTGGCTTTTTTGAAAACCCGAAACATAACAACAAAGAGTATATTCATCAGTATATAAAACTCAGGCTGGAGGCTCTTGGCCTTATAGATGAGAACTGCAGTGATGATGATTCCAATGGTTTTTTGACATTGGCCAAATCTTTGATAATTAATTACAGGGAGAGGGAGAGACAGTTCAAGAATTACCTCTGCCCGGCAGACCAAAGGATCCAAACATTCATTAAGAACTATTTCAAAGGAATGGATGTCCCGGAGATCAACATACCATCATTTACTTTCACGCTGGATTTTTATGGTATTGCCAGGGAACTTTCCCTCCCGGAGAAAAGGGATGAGTATGTTTCGGAGTACCTTAGTTCTTACCGGGTCAAACAGGGTGTGTTACACAATCCCAAGAACGACAGACGGACAACAAAAGGGGTGTTCCATATTGCCGAGGGAGGTTTGCCCATCCCCGACGACAAAAAGGCGGTGCCGGCAATTACTGCAGCCCGCCTGTTGAAAAAGGCAACACTCATGGAGGGTGATATCTTTGATCTCCCCTTTACACATGATTATTGCAAACAGGCCAAAGTTTTTGTCTCCCTTCTCTTAAGGCCTTTGGTAAGCCCCGAGGTAGAGGGTATAAGCCCCGAAAGGAGCATGGAGGTAAGGTTCTTTGCTCCGGGCTCGCTGGTTTCCAACCTCGATTTTGTGGAGTCCATCTTTGGCAATGCAGGCTCACCATATCATATAAACAACGATGCCGGGCTCGACTTCGAGTCGTGGAGCGGTCATACCGGTTGTATTATACTGGCACCCCAATTATGCCAGCTAACCAAAAAGGAGGTAGGGTTGCCTCATATTTCCAATGCTACCGAACGTCAAAAGAGAGACGGAATGTGTTGGGAAAAGGAGGGGGAACTCTACAACGAGGGAGTGCCGTTCAAACTGACAATGCGCACCGAAGAGGGGGTAATAGTCACTGTAATTGCCGACAACTATTTTGGATACTCAAAGAAAGAGATTAAGACCTTCATTTCCTATGCAGCAAACCTGCTTGGTAATGCAGAGGAGGAGCATGCCGGCGGAGCTTTGATATTTCCTTCCTACAACCAAGGTGAGGGGCAGATTACCAAGGCAGAGAACTTCTCAACAACATTGGAGAAAGTTGCCTCTTTGTTTCCCGGGATAATCAAAATGCAACCCGAAGGGTACGGAGTGGATACCAACTACCCGGATGTAATATATATACCCGAACTTTCCCGCTTTGATGTTAAAAACCAGACCATAACCTGGGCAAGGAAAAAACAGGACTACAGCATTAAGTTGCTGCCGGGAAAGAGCTATATCCTTCCCAATGGCCACAAGTACCGGATGGAAAAGGCAGCAGGCACTTTAAACTACAGACTGGTTGAGACGAATGCCGAGGGTGTTCTGATACATAAACCAAGTACAGTATCGGGGGGCGGTAAATCTGAAATATCTAAATCCATTTCGGATTCAATCATTTCCGGATCATTTTTCATAAAGGATTTTGATTCAGATTTCAAAAAGGTAGAGGAAATCATCAATTTTGACTACTTCAGTAGATTCCGTGTTCCAAAAAAAGAGAAGAAAGATAGTCGTTCATTCCTGAGCAGCAAGAGGTCTATGGGTTCGTCAATCAAACTGCTCACCCCTTCGCCCGAATTTACCGACGAGTATAATGGCTGGCTGGAGTCAATACCTCAGTACATAAAGGGAATTGCCTTTATTGTCAAACGTTTTTACAGGGAAGAGTGGGGAGATAACTGGAAGAGCTACTTTTCCGTCGACATATTGAACGGACAACCCGGCAATGAACTCAAGTACCAGAACCGCAAACTGGCTGCCCGCTACCTCAGGGTAGGTTACGACGACAAGGGTGCTTGGCGTACTTTCAAACTAAGGCAGGATTTTGTCCATGCCGATAAGATGCAGATGGAGGACGATATTACAGTTTCCACAGTAGTACCTGCCTCTGCACTCACAAACCTTAACCCGATTGTTGATAACAAGAGTGTGAAGATATTGGAGAATTGCGAATTCCGGTTTTTCCAACGTCCCGATGAGGCTGTCAACCGTGGCCTTGACAAAAAGGCAGAGCAAGACCTCTCTTCGCCCAATACTTTTATTTCCAATTTCGAGCCCCTTACTACCGAAGATGCCAAGGACATGGTGGAGGATGTAATCAATTTTGACCTCTTTACCGACCCTATGAGGAATATGATTTCGGAGGTTGCCCAAGGTGCACCCGGGCAATATTTCGTATCTTCTTCCAATGCCAGGCTTGTAGATGGAAAACCAACAAAGAATGTAAGGTACCTTCAGACAAGGGACGACATTATAGACCCAAGGAACAAATATATCGCAGAGATAGGTATGAGGATTTCGCGTTTGCTGCCTTTGGACAAACCTTTGTACATACCTGTAAACTCGGTGCTTCCTGGACGTCGTAACAACCCTGCCGAAAAGGGTATACGTCCGTTGGCTGTATATAATCCACTTCACTTCCAGGAGCTTCCCGAGCTTTTCATGGATTTTATCTGCTCTCTTACAGGAAAATCGCCATCCACAACCGGAGCAGGATCGGAGGGAGCGCTTACCAAAGCCCCTTTCAATGCCCTGTTGCCAATAATTGACCTGAACAATGCTCTTGTATCCTTCATACTTACCGGCTATCCCGGGTTTACAACCCCTGCCGGGAACATTGGGAGCAGATACCGTATTGATCACGACCTAAGCCTTTTGATTCCCGAGCTTTGGGCAAGATTGCACCCTGCCGAACGGGATCCTGCCAACATGATAAAAGAGGGTTACCTGGAAAAGATCCAGGATTTTGAGTATAACGGGAAAAAGATACCAGCCTCAATTTTGGGATACAGGATTACCGAGACATTTGTGAATGGCTTCTTTGGAAGGGTCTTTGAAAATCCCAATGTGATATTCCCCGACGATATGCTTAAGCCCGAACTGCAGAGCATGGACGAGTTTGCCGATGGTGTCCTCAATATTGTGGAGGCACAAAGGAGGGTTGCCGAGTCCTATTTCCGCGATGGAAGCATAGAGAGTGCAATTCCTCCTTTGAAGGCTTTGCTCAACATAATGGTGTATGGTCATTTCGAAGGAAAAGGACTCAACGCCCCCGAGATAAGGGAGTTGTTCACCTATGGCAACATGATTGAATCGGACTGGTACAAGGCGCGGCTTATGGCTAAACAGCAATCGGACATTGCCCTGTACGGGTCGCATATTAGGTATATCGAGAAGATAATCAGGGAAGACCAGAACCTATCGACCGAAATGTACCACGACCTTATTGACAAACTACATAAACTTAAGGGAAAATACGAATACATATGCTCCTATGAATATGCCAAATACCTTACCGGAACCCTTGGTAAGGACAGGATAAGGAGTTAGATAGAGAGGAATTGCTTAAGTGATTTATAACCGGTGGCACTTGCTTTTAGGCAGGTGCCATTTTTTAAATGTACATTGTAGCTCTCTTTCCCGTACTGTTCAATCCTCGAAATCATTGAGCTGTTGACAATGCAGCTGCGGTGGATCCTTACGAACATCATCGGGAGAGAACTCTCCAGGTATTTCATTGTGAGCTCTTTGATGTGTTTTTGCCCTTCTGAGAAAATCTGCACATAATCACCGTACGATTGGATATATTCAATCTTGTCGGTTTTGATTATATGGATACGGCTGCCATCTTTTACAGAAATCCGGGTTAATGTCTCATCGCTTTTTCCTTGTTCGGGCTCTGCCTCTTTTGGTTGTTCCCTGCCGGCCAATAACCAGAGCAAAGAGCCAAAGAGGGTGGCAAGGGGCAAGATATGCAGAGTATCTTCCTTCCCGGCTATGGAAAGCAAAGAAGAGAGGGTGTAAAGTACCGAAACGGAAACGACCAGCGCAGCAGCAGTAATGGCCACAATTGCCCGTTGTCTCCTGACATATTTGCTAAAGGTTGAGTACAAAAAAAGGAGAGTAAAAACAGTGGTGCAATAAACCAGGCTCCAGACAAAGGAGACCTCGAATCTTACAGGTGAGTACAAGTACAGCAGTAAAGAGAGAAATACCACGGCAGTTACTGCTGTGGCAACCCTCTTTGTTGACAGTACTTCTAACATTTTATCTCAATTCCGCTGAATGTGGCAGACCCACGGATTACCAGTGTAGAGACCGACTCATCTCCCTGGTATACGTTGTATCTTTTGTCGTCAATTCCGCTTAACACCGGGTTGATCTCGTTTTTAACTTTCCAGCTCTCCTTCACATAAATCTCGACTCCTCCGAACATGTTTTGGATATCCAGGATAGTGTCGCCGGGAGCAAGGTTTGTCCTCCTAAGGTCAAGAATGGTCTCCCCGAAGCGGTTGTTGATCTTGCCTCCTTTGAAAACAGGATCCAGTACCATCTGTGTTATAGAGCCAAAGTGGTTGGTGATGTCCACGTAACCATCTTCGGTTTTTTGGCTGTAGTTGTGATGTTGTTGCCCAGGTTTGTATTGTTTTCTTTTTGAGGAGGGAACCATGGCTTTTATGATTATCACAACCCCTGCAGCAATGAATGCCAGTGGCCAGTAAGTGCGGAAGGTGTCATACATTGGCCCTGTAAACCGTGGGATCAGGAATATAACTCCTATGCCAAAAAGTACCAGGCCCCATGAGGTCTGTCCCTTTATTAGGGAGGTAAAACCCAATACGATCAATAACATTTGCCAGGATATCAAGATTCGGTATATGTACCTGTCAATGAATCCCAGGTTGTACCCGAGCAGGATTGCTCCTGCTGCAATGAGTATTGCTGCAGCTCCCAACGCACTGCATGAGCCATTGTTTTGTCTGCAAAATTTGCTGTTTCCGTCGTCGATGATTTCCATTTTTTTGTTTTTTAAAATTATGGTGCAAAAGTATGACGGGGCCGATTGTGAAACTACAAAAAACTGTTCAAATATTGCAAAAAAACGACAAAAGCGGGTTTTTAGCCGATGAATTTGTAATTTTATATTCAAATATTCAGGTT
>SABC01000300.1 GCA_009929175.1 Bacteroidia bacterium
AGCAAATCAGAAGGATGTCTCTGTTCTGGTTTACCGCAAAGATTTTGAGAAGGCAAAGGTGGTTGCCGACAACAAGATGCAATGGCTCCCGGAGAAATATAATATCACCGAGGCTCGCTCCCTGCAGATGGACTCTTTAGGCAAAAGGCTATTTTTCGGAATATCTAAAGTACCGAGAGAGAAGGACACTACCCTTTTGGATTCTGAGATTGCCAAACTTGATATCTGGCACTATCAGGAACCAGAGCTTCAGACAGTGCAATTAAACAACCTGCCCCAGGATCTGAAACGTTCATATGTCTGCAAAATTGAACTGGATGGAGACTCTGCATTTGCACAACTTGCCAGGGAGGAATATCCGATTGTAAATGTTCCTGAAGAGTGGTCCTGCAATTGGGGATACTCAGTATCCGACAAGAATTATGAGCTCGAGTCGCAATGGTCGGCAAACCCTCACCGCGATCTGTGGATAGTATCTGTCAAAGACGGAAAGAGCAGAATGTTGCTGAAAGATGTATATATCCAATCAGTATCTGCATCACCGGAAGGAAAATACCTCACATGGTTCAATCTTACTGACAGAAACTGGTATTCTTATGATGTAAAGGAAGACAAAATAAGAAACATCTCGTCCGATATAAAGACATCCCTTACCGACGAGCTTCATGACACACCTGAAATGGCTCCGGGATACGGTTCCTGCGGTTGGATGACCGGCGATGCCGCATTCTTCATTAAGGACAGGTATGATGTGTGGCAACTTGATCCTAAAGCAGCCAAACCTGCACTCAATCTTACCGATGGAATAGGGAGAGCGGAAAAGAAGAGTTTTGACATGGTAGATCTCAGCGAGATGTTGCTGCCTCCGGGAACTCCTGGGGTCAAGAACGATCCTGTAAAACCCGGTTCTACAATCTATTTCTCGGTTTTCGATGAAATTACCAAGGACAACGGCTATTATTACAAGGATCTGAAAAAGAAGAAGCCTGTAATGACCAAATGGGTTCTCGAACCGAACACTTTCACTTACCTTACAAAATCCAAGAAGGGCAACATCATTACATATACAAAACAAAACTTCAAAGAGTCTCCGAATCTCTGGATTACTAAGGACAACTTCAAGACTCAGACC
>SABC01000301.1 GCA_009929175.1 Bacteroidia bacterium
AAAAGTATGGAGCGGTCGAAAACTAATTATTAAGACTTGTGGTGTTGCACTTGTGTTTGGGCTGGTAGTAGCCTTTAGCATCCCTAAAGAATATACTACGGCTGTAACCCTGGCTCCCGAAGCGGGAGGAAAAGGTGGTGCTGGAAATTTGGGTGCAATTGCCAGTATGGCAGGGATCAATTTAGCTTCCGGTTCGGGTGAAGAGGCCCTTTCGCCGGACCTCTACCCGGATATTGTAAAATCCACCCCCTTTTTACTGGATCTTTTTCCGGTAAAGGTAACCCCACTGAAAAGCGAGAATTCTGTTACGCTCTATGAATATATGGACAAACACCAGCGGGCTCCCTGGTGGGGGGTAATCACTTCAGCTCCTTTCAAGGCGATAGGTTGGGTTGCCTCATTGTTCAAAGAGGAGACAAAGCCTTCGGTTCAAACAAAGCCAAATGCATTCAGACTCACTAATGAGCAAGCAGATATAGCCAAAGGTATAAGTAATCGTATTTTTGCAAGTGTGGATAAAAAGAGCGGGGTAATATCATTAAGTGTTACCATGCAGGATCCTTTAATCTGTGCCACTCTTACCGATACGGTAATGCAGAACCTTCAAAATTATATTACTGAATACCGTACCAACAAAGCGAAACGAGATTTGGCTTACACAGAAAAACTGTATAAAGAGGCACAACAGGATTACTACACGGCTCAACAAAAATATGCCAATTTTGCGGATGCCAATCTGGATATTGTACTTACAGGATACCGTACCCGGTTAGAGCGTCTGCAAAACGAAGCGACCCTGGCCTACGGGTTGTATAACCAGATTTCGCAACAATTGCAGCTTGCCAAAGCCAAAGTACAGGAGGTAACTCCAGTCTATACGGTGGTGCAACCGGCTTCCGTACCCTTGCAAGCCACCTCTCCCAATAAGCCTATGATTCTGATTGGATTTATGTTCTTGGCATTTGTAGGGTGTGTAGGATGGATTTTATTTATAAAAGACCTGCTTTGCCAGTTTAGAAAATCATGATTTACGTATCCATTGCTTTTATTTTGTTTTTGCTGGAGCTGGCTTACTTTCAGGTGGCCCGCAAGTTGAATATAGTGGATAAGCCTAACGCGCGCAGTTCGCA
>SABC01000302.1 GCA_009929175.1 Bacteroidia bacterium
CCAATCGTAGACCAAACCCGGACCTTCAGGTCCCATCGGCCCGACATCACCCTGTGGACCCTGTGGTATTTGCATATAAATAGTATCATTATCTTGCGTCCAAATAGCTAAAGAATCAGATCCAACAACTGTATAATTAAATCCAACTTCATAACATGTCCAAGGAGCTCCAATAGTATCTACTCTTACACAAAGGCTATCGCCCTGCCAATCGTAAACCAAACCCGGACCATCCGCTCCCGGAGGTCCTTGCGGACCAACATCCCCTTGTGGACCTTGAGGGACATTTAAATAAATCGTATCATTGCCATGTGTCCATATAGCTAAAGTATCTGTTCCTATTGCAGCATACTGAAAACCAACTGGATAGCATGTCCATAGAGCATTCAAAGTATCCACACTCACACAGAGGCTATCGTTGTGCCATTCAAAAACCAAACCATAGCCATCTTCTCCCTGTGGACCCACCGGTCCCTGTGGTGCAACTATAAATAAAGTATCATGAGTTGCATGACTCCAAATGGCTAAAGTATCTGTACCGACCGCCTGATATCCCATTCCTAGCGGATAGCATTCTGGAATTGCCCCTAAAGTATCAACCTGAACACAAATAGTATCTCCGTGCCATTCAAAAAGCAAACCGTGCCCATCAAGCCCATCAATACCAGGAATTCCATCCACACCTGGAGCCCCTGCCAAAGGCATACAATCCATAGGAGCACCAAGAGTATCAACCCCAATACACAAAGTATCATTAAACCATTCAAAACGCAATCCAGGACAATCGCAATCGCCTGGAGTTGTTCCCGAACCAATCGGTTCACACAAAGAAACCCAACGATTGGGATTTTCAATAAAATAATAAAAACATTTATAATCAGTATCAAAAACCAACAATCCAGTAGCACCAGCTTGTGTTGGCACAAAATTCACCCGCATATTAGAATCCCAACGAGGAATAAGTAGACCTTTATTATTGGATGCAATTTCCAAACAACAGCCGGGTACTGAAAGGACACCAAGCACAGATCCCCGCTCTCCCTGTACCCTCAACAAGTGCCACGACCGTTCGGCAATGGAAGCGCGAATGAACATCACAACCGGGACGCTTGCGCCACTTTTTT
>SABC01000096.1 GCA_009929175.1 Bacteroidia bacterium
ACAGCATCATTTTCCTCACTTAATCTCAACCATATCTCCATTGCTTCGCTCCACAAAAAAGAGGTTGCATAGTAGTAGGCATCCTCCCATGCTTTTCCAGGAAAAGTATAAATTTGCCTCTTCATTTCGAACCAACGGGGGAAAAATTCCGATGCGATATTTTCTCCTAAAGTTGGCACTATTGCCGGCATCGAAGTAATTACCCTTGCTGCCATTGATTCGTACCGAAGGTCTCCCCTCGAAACCACCTCCCAGTAAGCTGTATCGGATTTTTCTATTTGAGCAATCTTTTGTGCTGATACACCGTCGTAAACTTTTGATATTGATTTTATGGGAGCATATGCATAGCTCATCATCAAACCATTTGACACACCTCCTGCGTTTTCGCTCCTGTAAACGGGTTTCCCGATAACAAGCGAATCCAGCAATATTATGATGTCGGAATTAGATATAAAAGAAAGCTCCCGGATATAACCTGGTTCATAATCGTTTGTTACAGGATAGTGGGAGAAAACAAAAACAGCTCCCTCCTCCAGGTAAAGCTCTTCTTCTATTTTGGAGGCAATCCCGCCAGCCATCCCGCCCATAAAACTGGAATCGTTGACAGATATTATGTCACCTGAAGAAGACAAGTGGTCTCCTGTAGAAAAAAAAACTGAGATCGACTTGTTATTGAGATTGACCGGATAATTGGCCGGTGCACTTCCCTCAACATCCAACACCCTTGCTACCGGACCACAAGACCATAAAAGAACTGTTACCACCATTGGCAACAAATATTTGATAAAGTGAGTCCCCCTTTTCATAATCTATAAGTTTTCCCAGAACTTGTGCATTACAACTTCCAGTGTGTCCGATGTATGTGTTACAAATTTCTCGCCATTCTCGTCTTTTACACGAACTTCCATCCTATATGGAGGATCAATTTTGAAAACCATTCCCAAAACATCCCTTTTTAGCGCTCTTTCCACCCCTTCACGGATTTCTGAATAAACTACCTGTGGAGACTTGTTCATTGCACAAGTGCGTCCAAATGCATACTTTGTAACCACTGTGTCAATGTTGCCAAAGTTGTCAATGGCTTCCCTGCAGGCAGAGTCATCTCCGGCAAGAAAAACCACAGGGACTCCAAACTTACCTGCATAGAGAGAATTATATGCCGCTTCGAACAATGGTTTGTCGTTAATTTTAAAATCCAACACCTTAAGGGACATGGTGTGGGACAAAATACCATCCATGACACCAGCCCTTGAATGTGCTCCGATGAACAGGAGAGCATCGTAGGTTGAGTCAATCCCAAGCACCATTGTAACCGGATTGCCAGGAACCCGTCCCCGAATAAGTTTTGCCCTTTTGTCCAGTAAAAGAGGGTCTACGTTGATATTTCCGGCATGGCCGTCCCTTACTATGATTTCGGTGGCTCCTGCTGCGATTGCACCTTCAACCGCAGCATTTACCTCCATGGTCAATATTTTGCAATTCCTGTCAAAATGCTGGTGTCCAGGGTATATTTCATCAAAGTTTACAACACCCGTGACTCCTTCGAAATCTGTCTGGATCATGATTTTCAGTCCCCTTCCGGGGGTTTGCTCCCTTTGTACGGGAGACGTGCATGAGCAAAGTAATGCCACTACACAGACACTCGACAAGAACCTCTTCATTATTAGTGAGATTATATTTTAAATTAAAGCTACATCTTCATTCCACCACAAACGGATATCACCTGACCTGTAACATATGATGAGAGCTCAGATGCCAGGAAAAGGCAAACGTCGGCTACATCTTCCGGAGTCCCGCCTCTTCGCAGGGGAATCTGTTCTGCCCATTGTTTTTTGACCTCTTCGGGCAACTTACCTGTCATTTCGGTGATGATAAAACCAGGAGCCACGGCATTGGAGCGAATCCCCCTGGAACCCAATTCCTGGGCAATGGATTTGGTAAGGCCTATCATACCTGCTTTTGATGCCGAATAGTTAGCTTGTCCGGCGTTTCCTCCTACACCGACAACAGAGCTCATATTTATGATCGCTCCTGATTTTTGCCTCATCATAATGGGGGTCACAGCATGGACATAGTTGAAGGCACTTTTGAGGTTGATATTGATAACCATATCCCATTGTTGTTCGGACATCCTCATCATAAGTCCGTCTTTTGTGATCCCTGCATTGTTTACAAGGATGTCAAGCTTTCCAAACTCCTTGACAATATCTTCCACAACTTTGTGGGCATCCTCGAACGAGGCTGCGTTGGAAGCCAAGGCCAGGACCTTGACACCATATGATTCAAGCTCCTTTTTGGTGTTTTCCCCGTTTTCGTCGATTTGAAGATCTGTAAATGCTATATTGGCTCCGTTCTGAGCATACTTAAGAGCTATTGCTTTTCCAATGCCTCTTGCGGCACCTGTGATCAAAGCTACTTTTCCTTCAAGTAATTTCATTTTGTTATGTTCTTTAAAAGTATTAATTAATTGCTTTAAATTTTGCCGTTAAATCATAATCGTCGGCATTTTCTATCTCAACATCCACAAATGTACCAATAAAATTTTTAGATTCCATCCCATTGGCAAAATCGGAAGGTAACAGGATTTCGCCGTCAACTTCGGGGCTTTCCCGCATACTTCTTGCTGTAAAGAATCCATCCATAAGGGAATCGATCAAAACCCTTTCTGTTGATCCTATTCGGGAATAGTTGTAATCCAATGAAATACCGGATTGCAACTCCATGAGTTGCTCATACCTTTGTTGTTTGACTTTCTCCGAAATCCTATCCTTCAGGTTTGCAGCCCCCCATGTTCCCTCTTCAGGTGAATAGGTAAATGCTCCCATCCTTTCGAATTTTGCTTCTGCTACAAACGACTTGAGTTCGTCAAACGCTTTATCGGTTTCACCTGGGTGGCCTACTATCATTGTAGTTCTCAAAACAATACCTGGTACTCTTTTCCTGAATTCCTCCACAAGCTTACGTGTTGCCTTTCCATCAATACCTCTGCGCATATTGGCAAGGACCCTGTCGTTGATATGCTGGAGTGGAATATCGATGTATTTGCACATCTTGGGATTGTTTGCAATTACATCCAGCACACTTTCGGGGAATGAAGATGGGTACGAATAGAGTAACCTTACCCATTCTATACCATCGACCTTGCAAAGCTTTTCCAAAAGGGAAGATAGTTTCCTCTCCCTGTACAAATCCAATCCGTAATAGGTAGTGTCCTGAGCAACAACAATCAGCTCCTTGACTCCATTGGATGCAAGATAGCGGGCCTCCTCCACAAGGTTTTCGATTGGCACCGAAGTGTGTGTGCCTCTTATCAATGGTATTGAACAATAGGAACAAACCCTGTCACACCCTTCTGATATCTTTAGGTAGGCATAATGAGAAGGGGTAGTCAAGAACCTTTGATTATTCAGAAGGTCATTCCAGTCCTTACCTAAGGCACCCAACACCGACCTTGCATCAAAGGCCCCAAAAAAGGCATCAACCTCAGGGATTTCCTGTTTAAGTTCTTCTCTGTAACGTTGTGACAAGCACCCGAAAACAAATACTTTAGAAGTGTATCCCATTTTTTTGGCCTCAACAGCACCAAGGATTGCTTCTACCGACTCTTCCTTAGCATCTTTGATAAACCCGCAAGTGTTCAATACCACAGCGTCGGGTCTGGATTCTGAGATATCAGTTTCTTCCGGAAGTATCTCAATGCCACTATTGCAAACCTGCCTTAGCAGATGCTCTGAGTCAACCCTGTTCTTAGAACAACCAAGGGTAATAAGCTGGACTTTTTTGATCATTCCGCGGACTGCTCCTCTTGGGCACCTGGCTCCTGAGGATATTCAAAATCCAACGATTCGTGTTGCTTGAGAGTATTGTACCACTCGACCACCTTTTTCATATGTGAAGTGTAAAACCTGTCCCTGTCGTAATCTGGAAGGACTTTATCAAAAAACGCCTTCAGTACTTCGGGTTTTGATTTTGCCTCAGGAGCGTTTGAGTCTCCCAAATGTTCTTTCATCTTTTCAAAAACCTTTAGCAACTGAACCTCTTCTTCTTCGGTATATATGGAGATATCAGACAATGATGTAAGCCTGGCGCTCATGCCAAACATGTTCCTCTTTCCTGTGATGATTGATTCGGCAACCACACCAGAATTTGCCTGTGCAACGAATCTGTACAATCCCGGTTGACCGGCTATAGATAAGATTTTCTGTAAATTTGTTTTAGCCATCTTTAATCTCTTTTAGCTGTATTTACTATTAGTTAATTCCTCTATCCTTTCGGATTTTATCGTATGCTTCTGTTATTTTCTTGAATTTTTCCTCTGCCGCCTTTTGTATGTCCGGGCCTAAATGTGAAACTTTGTCCGGATGGTGCATGACAGCAAGCCTGCGGTATGCCTTCTTGACCTCGTCGTCGCTTGCATCCTCCGGCAATTCAAGGATCTTGTATGCAGCTCCCGTCCCATTGTCGAACATTGCAAGAATTGACTGGCTGTCGGCAGAGGAGACATCAAGGGCTATGGCAATAGACTTGATCACATTTATCTCCGACAATGTCACACTGCCATCAGCAGAGGCTATCCCTGCAAGATAATGAAGCAGTTGCACCCTGGCTTCGTATGCCATGTGTCTTTTGATCTGAGTGCCTACTTCGGAGATGTTGATCTCTTTTTTTAGTAGTTCCCTTAGGTAACGTGTTGCCTCAGCACCGGCATCAGGACCAAAATTCTTTACAATGAATGCCTTTACATAAGAAAGTTCTGACTGCATAACTTTTCCGTCTGCCTTCATCACTGATGACGAGAGCACCAGCAAGCTGACAAGGAAACTATTTCTTTCTTCAACAGGGGAATACTCCCTGTACTCTTTATGCTTAGATGTACCGTCTTGTTTTTCGAGTAGTGATGCCAATGCATATCCCAAAAGTCCACCCAACGGACCGGCT
Source organism: Bacteroidia bacterium (assembly GCA_009929175.1). Lineage (GTDB taxonomy): Bacteria > Bacteroidota > Bacteroidia > Bacteroidales > UBA932 > Bact-08. Next base: position 4,939 of record SABC01000096.1, read on the forward strand.
ACAGCCCAACCTATTGCACCACTAATCCACTTACTTATACCCATTTATATAGACTTATCAAAAAAACCACATCTGGAAAGAAGATTGTATGCTTGTGGCAACACGGCTCTTTTTCCGTCGGCAAAGATAACAAAATCTGCTCCTGAGAGCCTCTCCTCCTCGGAACATTGTAAAGCCATCCTTTCCCGGACACGATGTTCCGGGATGCCGTCCCTTTCCATAACCCTTTTGACCCTTAGCTCTTCGGGAGCCGAAACCACAACAACAATATCTGGAACAGAATGAAAAAGTGGAGTTTCAAAATATATGGCGCTTTCAAGGACAACCAAAGTATCCCGATTCTTCTTACGTTCGTTTCGCCAATGATCAAAATCGACCAGCACCTTTGGATGGACCAATTTGTTGACCTCAGCCAGTAACGTTGAATCAGAGAATATCTTTGAGGCCATGATCTCTTTTCGCAGGAGACCATCTTCGAAAATATCCTCGCCAAGCAAAACGGCTAACTCTCTGGCCAACTGCTTATTCAGAGAATATAGCTCCTTTGCTCTTTGATCTGAAAAGTAAACAGGTACGCCCATTTTTTGAAGAACCTTAACAAAGTAGCTCTTACCGCTTCCGATACCTCCGGTGCATACTATTGTTTTCAACATTCCTAATTTTTTTTTACAATATTCTGAACTCAACAACCGGTGGATCCATCCTCCATCCAAAACAACCTTGGGGCAACGAGGATACTTTTGGCACGGCAAGTGTATCCTTCGAACTACCCAATTTGTTGTAATCTAGCATGATAGAAATATTGCTATTCATTAAATCCGAAGCCTTTTTCATCTCCTGTCTTATGTATAGTGTCACTGTAGAAGGTTTAACCACTGCATTGACCGAATCAGGCAAATTTTTCAACAGAACAGGTAACTCCAGCTTCTCTTCAACATAACGTAGTGTCTCAAGTGTGTAATAAACCTCTTTTGTAGAGAACTCTACTCCGGGAATATCTTTTAAT
>SABC01000097.1 GCA_009929175.1 Bacteroidia bacterium
GTTGGTGTTTACGACAAGGGAGAACCTTTCGGAAAGGCAGTTGTTACAATTGAGGGAGAGGACCTTTATATAAAACTTGGGACAGAAGGATGGAAGCATAAGATGAAACGACTCTCAGGCGATAAGTTCAATTTTAGAAGCGACGGACACGGGTTTGATTTGAAATTCATTCTTAAGGAGGGCAGGAGAGGAAAGGTAAAGGTAAGCGGCCTGGATATAGATTTTGGTTATGATGAAAATTTTGGAATATGGAAAAAAATAAAGTAGTCAAGAGAATTGCAATCATTCTCCTTTCAGCATTTTTGCTGTTATTTCTGAATCCGGCCACAGCTGATGCTCAGAATCAAAAGGGCGGAAAACCGGTGATAGGTATTTCGTCAACTATGGGTGACGGCTCCACCACCTCTGCACCTTTGACCTATGTAAATGCAGTCATCAGGGCAGGCGGCGTTCCTGTTGTGATTCCTGTGACAGATGACAAAGAGCTTCTTTCAGCCATCCTGGAGAGGATTGACGCAGTTATTATGACCGGCGGCGAGGATATAGATCCTCTGAAGTGGTACGGAGAGGAGCCAATTCCTCAACTCGGCGAGGTTGCCCCTAAAAGAGACGCTTTTGATATAGCCCTTATAAGACTTGCTGTTGCAAAGGGGCTCCCATTGCTTGGCATCTGCAGGGGAGAGCAACTGTTAAACGTTGCCTTCGGTGGGACACTCTATCAGGACCTGCCCTCTCAGTACAAAGGTTACTCGGTGAATCACCGTCAGAAAGCACCCGGACAATACGGCACACACTCTGTGTATATAGAGAAGGGGTCTCTGCTTAATAAGGTCACAGGTCTGGATTCTGTTTCTGTCAACACATTCCATCATCAGGCGGTAAAAGATCTTGCTCCCGGCTTCAAAGTGACCGCCCGTTCGAAAGATGGTGTAGTTGAGGCAATTGAGAAGATCGGAAGCACGCGTGTCTATGGCGTACAGTTTCACCCTGAAATATTTACCTCAAATGGTATAGATACATTTATCGGAATTTTCCGCAACCTTATCGAAGAGGCTGCAAAGTAACATAACAAGTTTATTAACATGAAAAAGATTCTCAGATTAACACAAATTTTCATAGTTACACTCTTTGTAACATCATCACTCTCATCCTGCGGTATTTTTGACGAAGGCGATAACGGAAACACTTACGGAAAGGCACTCATAAAGGTGAAGAGTGAGTACAACAACCTGGAATTGCAGGTGGCTTATTCTCCTTATGGCCTTATTACCACATATTCCATTAAACAGAACGGAGTAGTCAGAGAGACCTACTCTATAGACTATTTCCAATCCTATGTCAGAATAACTGCATTGGCCGGAGAGAATGTCGGAGAGGTTTGTGATATCTATTATGACGGCCTTGGTAAAGCCATATATATGAAAGTCGGATTTACCACAATAAGACAATTTGAATATAACCCCTCTAATTTCCTAAAGCAGGAGATACTTTACAATACATCCACCCCTTTAGTTGAGTACTCATACAATAATAACACACTTTCGAAGATTATACAATATAATTCAAGCGGAGAGGAGTTGTTGCAGGAAGATTTGGAGGACTATGAGGTGAAACTTACATACAAGACAGTTGGTCTTGTATATACTGAGCTCATGTACAACACATATGGCAACTTTAGGCCAATAATGTCACTTATTGGTATTGCAGGAACCCTACCTACAAATTTTTCCGGAGAGATAGGAAAGTTCTCAAATTTCCAGTATGATGTAGCCGGATATATTACAGACCTTGTTATGACTGTTGACGGAGTTCCTTACGATGTTAGCTTCACTTACGATGATGAGAGCGAGTAAAAGCGTCTATAAAGACTGAGTACTCATCTCTCTTTATGAAAATCGGTTCAGATACAGGAGCCGGGACATGACGGGCATCCATATAGAGGCCGGGAATTTCACCCCGATCTCTTTTAATTACTGCCGGATAGAACTGATGTGCTGAAAGTGTGCTGTCTGCCACATACTTTTCTCTCTGTTCGATTATCCAACTGTAAATAAGTGAAGGGTCATATATGAAAAAAGGGAAGAAATCGGTATTCTTAATGCCGAGGCCTTCGTCCCAGGTTTTTTGCCTCTTTATGGTCCTGTTTTTTACCTTAAGATTATTGTTGAACTCACCCCCAACAAGGTTTGCAGGGATGTTAACCCGGTGAAGCCAATCCTCATAGTCATATTTAATACCGGCTACCTCCAGGGCAACCATTCCGAAAGCGGTACAACCCGCTCCCTCTCCCTGATATCTTGGCCAGAATGCACCACCGTAAGCGTCACACGAAGCATATGATGTACTGTCTCTTGCCGTGAAACCCTCAATATATTTAACAATTCTAAGAGCCGCGTCTCTGTTGATGGAGTATTTGATAAAAGCCATCCTTCTCTCCTTTTTCAGATTATGGTCGATTGATGCAGTAAGCTCCTCGGTTGTCTCGGTTCTTCCGGGCAGGGCGGCACCAATAATACCTACTCCGACTTTATCATGTAAAAGAAGCCTTTTTTTCTCCCTGTCCCCCCCGGTTGAACGGACGGAGATCAAAAGAGGCTCGTCTAACAGAGATGAACGTAGTTCAATAAAGAGATGACCTATATAGTAGGAGTATCTGGTGAACTTTGACTTGATCCAGCTTTTGGCCGTAGTTTTGAAGAGTGTGGAAGGGCTTTGCCAATCAATGTATTGCAAAGAAGGAACGACGTATACTATGAGCTCGTGCCGCTCCGTACTGTCCTGATATGTCATCCCATACATCTCCGACGAGACATTGAGTATGGGGGCGATAATAAACGGGAGAATATAAATAAACCACCTTTTCATAGCAAAGACAAAAATAGAGAATTTATTTTCTTTGATATACTCTTACGTAGTCAATGTCGTGAAACTGAGGGAAAACGGTTGTGGAGTCGGGGTTGCCCGGCCAACTTCCGCCTATGGCTGTGTTTAGAATCAGAAAATGATCGGTATGAGGTACCCCCTCCGTAGCTGTATGCATTAGTTTTCCGTCTATATACCAACGTATTGCATCAGCTTCCCATTCCAGTACATAAGTGTGGAAATCATCACCAAACGATGTTTCACCAACATACTTGCCTGAGGAGGCCTTTTTCACCCCCTGGAATGAGTAGTAATGATAGGTTGCATAGATAATCTTTGGCTCGTGACCAAGGAATTCCATAATGTCAATTTCTGTATACCAGGGACGCAGTTCTGGAATTGAACCCTCCCTGCCATTTGCGACTGCTTCAGACATTGCCTGCTCCATAATCCAGTCCCTGTTTTGCGGGTATAACCAGTATGCAGGCCATATGCCCTGTCCGACAGGAAGTTTGCCTCTTATTTCAAATCTTCCGTATGTCAGTGCAAGTTTATCCTTTGTATCCAGTCTTCCGCTTGTGTAGTGTTTGTTGCCAAAATCCCTGACACTGCTGCGGATCCTGAGGCAGCCATCCTCGATATATACTTCGTCAGGTATGTAAAATTGCAATTCACCATGTTTGCTGGTTTCACGGGTGAGGATGTTCCATTTAGATTTGTCAACTTTTTTGCCGTTGAACTCGTCGTGCCAGACAAGCTTCCATCCCGGTACTGATTGTGCAAGGCTGTAATTGCAGAAAGCAGTAAAGTATAATGATAGAAAGAGAATCAGATACTTTTTCATATTTCTGTAGTTTTTGTGTTTCAAATATAGCCATTGTATAAAAACAATTACTAAATTTCAATAAAAAAAGAATCATGAAGTTACTATCTATTAGATTAAAACTGTATTTTATAGCAACGGTCGCGCTATTAGTCCAGCATGGCATTTTGATGTCGCAGGAAAACATCCAGTTCCGTACACCTCCGAAAGAGATTATGGAACTTGCAGATTATAAGCCCGCACCACAAGTGAGTATTGATTCAAGGTGTGAATACATGCTGCTCTCATACAAGGGGGCATATCAGACCCTTTCAGATTTAAATCAGGAGGAGTTAAAGCTTGCCGGATTAAGAATCAATCCAAGAAACAACATGGCCACAGGTATCCGCTATGACGAAAATCTGATGGTTAGAAAGGTGAGCTGTGACCAGGGCGACTGTGAGCCGATTCAGGTGAAGGGATTGCCTCAGAACCCGAGGATATCGGGCAAGGCATACTCTCCGGATGAGACGATGGTGGCTTTTACCAATACCACCGATGACGATGTGGAGCTTTGGGTTGTGGATATAGCACAGGCTCAGGCTAAGAGGGTCGCAACAGGTCTTAACGGATTTGTTGATTTTTCCTTTATCTGGATGAAAGATGGTAAATCATTGTTGATATGGTCTTTGCCAAAAGACAAACCAGCCTTGCTTGATCAGAAAATGGACCTGCCCAAGGGGCCGAGTGTCTCAGTGGGAAAGGGATCACAATCGCAGACAAGAACATATCCGGATCTTCTGAAAAACGAGCTAGATGTAGCGAATTTTGAAACCCTTGCAACTTCCGAACTGGTAATCGTTACCCTTGACGGAGAGAAGAGGCCTTTCCTTGGTAAAGCAATATATGTAGGCAGTGAACTTTCACCCGATGGTAACTATATATTAGTTACAACAATCACAAAACCATACTCATATATCGTTCCTGCAGATATGTTCCCGATGAAGACTTGTGTATATGATATGAATTCAAATCTGGTAAAGGTGGTCAATGAGAAACCACTTTTTGAAGGAAGGCCAAAGGGATCCTCATCAACATTCCCGGGGATGAGATTATTGAACTGGAGAGCAGACAAACCTGCCTCTCTCTACTATGCAGTAGCACTTGACGGCGGCGATCAGGCAGTAAAGGTTGAATACAGAGATGAGGTATTCTCATGGGATGCTCCTTTTAACGGGGAACCGGTATCACTCTTCAAGACAGGGCAGAGATTCTCAAGAATTACCTGGGGAGATGACAATCGTGCAATATTTATGGATTACTGGGTGGACACAAGGAGTGTCAGGACATTCCTCTTTGACCCTTCGAAACCCGGAGCTGAGCCGGTTAAACTTTATGACAGGAACAGACAGGATGTATACTCGGATCCGGGATATTTCCAGACCCGTAAGAATCAATTCGGGAAACATACCCTTGCAATAGAAAATGACAACCTTTTCCTTATAGGGGATGGGTTTACCAAAGAGGGACAGTTCCCGTTTGTGGATAAATATGACCTTAAAACAAAAAAGACAAAGAGGTTGTACCAGTCTCCATATACAGACAGGATGGAAAGGCTTCGTGCATTTGTGGATTTTAAAAAGGGTGTGATACTGGTTAACATACAGTCAAAAAATGAGTATCCTAACTACTATCTCAGAGATCTGAATAAAAAGGATCCTAAAGCTCTCAAACAGCTTACCTTCTTCAAAAATCCGTTTGCCTCAATAGCAAATGTCCATAAAGAGGTTATCAAGTATAAGAGAAAAGATGGCGTACAGCTGTCGGGAACATTGTACCTGCCTGCAGGTTATGATAAAAATTCGGGAGAGAAGCTTCCTCTTCTTATCTGGGCATATCCTGAAGAGTTCAAGGATGCCGGTTCGGCCGGTCAGAACAAGCTCAATCCGAACGAATTCACTTTCCCATATTACGGTTCATTCGTCTATTGGGTGACAAGAGGTTATGCCGTTCTTGACGACGCTTCCTTCCCGATTATAGGCGAAGGAGAGCAGGAGCCGAATGATACATTTATAGAGCAGCTTGTGGCGAATGCAGAGGCTGCAATTGATGCACTTGACGGACTCGGTTATGTGGACAGAAAGAGAGTTGCAGTCGGCGGACATTCATACGGGGCATTCATGACGGCGAACCTTCTTACACACTCAAACCTGTTTGCCTGTGGTATAGCAAGAAGCGGGGCATATAACAGGACA
>SABC01000303.1 GCA_009929175.1 Bacteroidia bacterium
TTTATATAGAGCCAGCTCTTTGTATATTATATCTTCCGGAAGATAAAAATCCACAGTGTAGACATCAATTATATTCTCCAGCTGATTTACAATTTTTTGCGTGATATCTGTCGATGTTATTGCAGATATGACAACTGTGCTGATCCCTTTAATATATGACTCCGAAACATTAAGACTCTCAATGTTTATATGCCTTTTCAGATATACAGATGTTATCCTGTTCAAGACAGATATCTGGTTGTTGACATTTGCCACTACTATGTACTCTCTTTCCATATCAGTTATTTTATTTGTTAGCATTGTATATTGTTTCATCCAGTGAGGCCCCGTTAGGAACCATCGGAAATACGTTCTCCTCCTTCTCTACAACTACTTCAAGAAGAAACGGAGAGTCACTAGCAATCATCTCCCTCACACCTTTTTCCAGTTCGGACTGATGCTCAACTTTTATTGAAGGGATATTGTATGCCTGGGCTATTTTCATAAAATCGGGATTTACCATATCGGTATATGAGTAACGCCTGTCAAAAAAGAGCTGTTGCCATTGACGGACCATTCCCAGATAGGAGTTGTTTAGAAGGAGTATCTTGATTTTTATCCCGGATTGAAGTATAGTTCCAAGCTCTTGTATAGACATCTGAAAGCCTCCGTCACCAAGAATCAGGACAACCTCTTTGTCAGGCATCCCTACCTTGGCCCCGATTGCCGCAGGCAGGCCGTACCCCATAGTTCCCAGACCGCCGGAAGTTATAAAGCTTCTGGTTTTTCTGAATTTAGAATAGCGCGCACCGAACATCTGATTCTGTCCCACGTCAGTTACCACAATGGCCTCTCCCTTAGCAACCCTGGCAACACAATCAACAGCCCGGGCCATACTTATACCGTCATCACTTTTGCCGGGCCGCATCAGGTCATCAATAATAACGCGTCTCTCTTTTTCCCATTTCTGATCAATATATGAGAACCACTCCTCCCTGCTGCGGAACTCCACATTCGGAATTATCTTCCTCAGAATTTCCCTTGCATCTCCGCACAAAGGCAGATCCACCCTTATGTTTTTGTTGAACTCGGCCTTATCAATATCTATATGGATTATTTTTGCATTAGGCGCATAC
>SABC01000304.1 GCA_009929175.1 Bacteroidia bacterium
TTTGGCGAATACCCCCAAGGGGGTAGCTCCCGTGGTGCCATCCACGTTGGCAAACCCCTGATTCGGCAAGGGCCAAAGGGTCATAGTTTGAGGGAAGGAGATGGTCAAAACCACTCTTCCCAAAATAGCCGGATTCACAAAATTATGCCCAATCCCACCAAATATTTGTTTGCCCACAACGATGGCCACAAAGCAACCAATAATGGCCTGCCAATACGGTAGCCCGGAAGGCAAATTAAAAGACAATAGGACCCCCGTTACCACGGCGCTCAAATCATCTATGGTTTCCGTTCGTTGAGTAATTCTTTGAAACAACAGCTCAAAGAGTACGCAAAATACCACACAAATCAAGGTTAGAAGTAAAGCCCGATGACCAAACATCCACACCGAAACACCCAAGGCCGGCATCAAGGCAATCAACACCTGGGCCATAATTTTGGACGTGGTGGCACCGTCATCAATATGGGGAGAATGTGCAATAATCAGATTGCCGTATTTAAACTCTTCCATTCTTTTTTGCCACCTCCATTTCCTTGATTTTGCTCTTGCCAAGAGAATGGACAATGTTCAACATCCGTTTCGCAGGACATACATAGGAACAACACCCGCAACCAATACATGCCATAACATTCAGCCGTTTCATCTCTTCCAGATCGTTATTGTAGTATGCTCGATTTATCAGCGTGGGCATTAAATTGCTGGGGCAAACACGAATACACCGGCCACAATTAATACAAGGAGATTCCTCCTCCAAATGGGCTTGCTTGCTATCAAATGCCAAAATAGCATTATTATTCTTAATAATGGGCTTTCCATCGGTATAGATGGCTCTTCCCATCATAGGCCCTCCCATGATGATCTTTGCAGGAGGTGCTTTGTATCCTCCGCAAGCCTCTATGACCTTATAAATCTTCGTTCCCAATGGAACCAACAGGTTTTTCGGAGTCGCTACCGCATCCCCATCCACCGTAATTCGTTTATCAATCAGCGGAATGCCCGTGGCCATATACTTGCCCAAAAATCCTACCGTAGCTACATTGGAAACCAACACGCCGATATCTGCCGGCAGCTTCCCCGGCAACAGAACCTTTCCCGTGGTTTCCCGAATGATAAC
>SABC01000305.1 GCA_009929175.1 Bacteroidia bacterium
AAAAATCATTCAGACAGCAATAGAGGAGGGTGCCGACATAATCGGACTGAGCGGTCTGATAACCCCATCTTTGACAGAGATGGTAAATGTTGTGGAGGAATTGCAGAGAAGGGGCCTTGACATTCCGGTAATGGTTGGAGGTGCAACAACTTCAAAAATGCATACTGCCGTTAAGATTGCTCCGGCATATAGTGGAACTGCTGTTCATGTGAATGATGCCTCGAGGGCAGTTACTGTTGCGGGTTCGATTTTACAGAGAGATTCAAAGGATGAATATTCCCGTGGGATAAAGGAGGAGTATGAAAAAATACGTGACGAGTTTCTCAATAGCGGACGTGAAAGCAGGATGCTTACCATCGATCAGGCACGGGCCAACAGACTATCGCTTGACTGGGGCTCCTACAACCCTCCTGTGCCGACTGTGGCATCCGTCAATGTTATAGAACAGCCGGTGGAAGAGTTGATTGAATACATTGACTGGAATCCATTTTTCAACCTTTGGAACATCAAGGGCAGCTATCCAGATATACTCAAGGACCCACACGCAGGAAAACAGGCATCTATACTTCTAAACGATGCAAAGGCAATGTTGCATAGGATTGTGGAGAAAAAATGGCTTACAGCCAGAGGTGTTTATGGAATCTTCCCTGCAAATACAGCGGATAATGATGTTATTGAGATGTACGGACCACACAGCGAGGTTATAGCTCATTTCCCCACATTGAGGCAGTTGACACGCAAGACTAAGAGCGGACCGAACCTCGCACTCTCCGACTATATAGCACCAAAGGAGAGCGGAAAGAGAGACTATCTGGGGATGTTCTGTGTCTCTGCAGGTTTTGGTGCAGATCAGCAAGCTGAATATTTCAAGAGTCAGCTGGATGACTATAGTTCAATAATGTTGAAAGCTCTGGCAGACAGGTTGGCAGAAGCCTTTGCAGAGTATCTGCATATGAGGGTACGCAAAGATTTCTGGGGTTACTCGCCTGATGAGAGGCTGACAATGGAAGAGATAATAGCAGCGAAATATCGCGGAATACGGCCGGCTCCCGGGTATCCTGCGTGCCCTGAACACAAAGACAAAAAGACAATTTGGAGAGTTCTTGATGTTGAG
>SABC01000098.1 GCA_009929175.1 Bacteroidia bacterium
CGACGATATGATAGAAAGATTGCAGATATACAAGGACACGTACAGATTGACGGACATGATGTATAAGGCTATGCCGCAAATGGCAAAGTCGCATAGGCACGTGATAGGGGCGAGGCTACTCGATACCACATTGGATTTATTCAAGTGGATATCCCTTGCCAACCAAACACGTGACAAGCAAGAAAGGTTGAAATACCTCGACTGTTACCTGTGCTCCTTTGAGCAACTACGAACCTACTTGCGTATCTGCAATGATAACGCTTTGTTCAGAATTTCGACAATCGTAAATATGCAACAAATAACCACCGCATTGGGTAAGCAACTACAAGGCTGGCGCAGTGCGACATCGAGAACGTGATTATAGAATGAGTTACGGGGAGAAATATTTTTTTGAAAAGGGCCGCACGCTCTCATTAAGAGCTAAAACAACAGATGCGGTAATATTGCAGTACTCCGGCAACAACGCCTGGAACTACAACGGGACTAACGGCAACATGAACGCTAACAACAAGAACAATAGCAACAGTGTTCGGGCCTCTCTCGAATTTCTAAAGGTATTTATTTGGTTATGATTGCAGTAGAAGATATATTCTTAGCATATTTCGATTGTCGGAGGAACAAGCGGGGCACGGCCAGTGCTCTAGAGTTCGAAGTCAATTACGAAGAGAACCTTTTGCGGCTTCTGGATGAGGTCAATGACCGCACTTACAAACCCTCGCAGTCAATAGCATTCATTGTTACCAAACCCCGCCGCAGGGAGATATTTGCGGCCAACTTTCGTGATAGGGTGTTGCACCATTTGATAGACCTGAAACTAAGGCCCCTGATTGAAAGGGAGCTCGTGAATACTACTTGTAACAACCGCCTTGGCAAAGGCACAGAGGCTTGCGTGATGTATGTAGAGGACTTCATTAGAGAGTGTTCGGAGAATTATGACAAGGACTGTTGGGTATGTAAGATGGATATGCAGGGTTTTTTCATGAGTATCAACAAGCCACTACTTATCAATATGATTACCGATTTTGTCGATGCTAATTATTCAGGTGATGACAGGGAGGATGTCAAGTGGGTACTGAAAATTATCCTTAGTGACCGTCCGGAGCTGAACTGCGTGCTGAAATCCCCGGTGAGTGAATGGGAACCCCTTGATAAGAACAAGAGCCTGTTTCATATAGACGGCAACCTTGGGCTGCCTATCGGCAACCTCATATCTCAGCTTATGGTCAACTACTACCTTAATGAATTTGACCATTATGTTAAGGAGGAGTTGGGATTCAATTATTACACACGTTACGTGGATGACTTTGTATTAGTTCATAGAGATAAGGATAAAATACTGCACGCCATACCGCTGATGCGTGAAAAACTCAAGGAAGTGGGGGTCATCCTGCACCCCAAGAAATTCTACCTGCAACACTATTCCAAGGGGGTGGATATTGTCGGGTCTGTCGTCAAGCCCGGTAGAACTTACACGGGCAACCGCGTTGTCCGCAATGCCTTCATAGCGGTAAGGGATGTTAACAAGATGAAATCCACACCCGCCAACGCTGCAAAATTGTGCTGTGTGGTGAACTCCTACCTCGGGTTCCTCAAGCACAGGGCGGCGTACAACATACGTAGGAAACTTGCAGGGATAATTGACCACAAGTGGCACGAATACATATACATAGATGATAATTACTTCAAGGTATGGCTGCAAAAGCAGTACCGGGAGAGAAATATAATTCAGGATAAACTTATAAAACAAAGGAACAATGGACTTACAAAAAACAATCAACGAAAAAGAGGCCAGAATACTGGAACTAAAGCTGTGGCTCAATCAAACGGATTACCAAAGGGATAAGCTGGTGCAAAAAGTTGTGTTGCACAAGCAGGAGATGGATGCGGACGACATTGCGCTGGATGCTGAGACCAGTGCAGCAAGGGCAGAAATTAACCAGCTGGAGCAAGAGGTGGTCGAATTGCAGGCAGAGATTGTGCGGGAAATGGCTGAAATGGAATACAATCATGAGGACAATTGACGGAATAGAGGTTGAAGTTCATAAACTATCCTTCCCTTTTACGCTTTTTGCAGCAGGCATGGGGTACAAGAAGGTCTACCTAAAAGACCCCCTACGCGCATCGGATAGGCTTGTAAGGCACGAGATGATTCACGTTGCACAGGGGTTTAAATTGCGAACCTATCTTTGGTGGTGGCTCAAAAGAGGGTACAAGAATAGCCCCTTTGAGTGGGAAGCAATGGAGTGGGAGGCTGAATATAGAGGATGGATGAACGTAAACAAGGATAGTTGGAGGAAATATATATGAAACGAAAAATTTGTGAGGGGAGGATAACCTCACCATTTGGCATCCGGGTACATCCGGTAACAAAACAAAAAGGCAGTTTCCATAACGGCATAGACATAGCATGCTCTGTGGGGACTGAGGTGCTGACACCGGTAGACGCGTTAGTGACGGCAGTGTATACACACGAAGCCGGGGGCAAGACAGTTATCATTAAAGACCTAAATTCGACAGACAGGTACGGGTTTGCGCATCTCTCAAAGCAGTTGGTAAAAGTCGGACAGCTTGTACCCAAAGGGAGTGTCATAGCCTTGTCAGGGAATACCGGCAGGTCCACAGGCCCACATCTGCATCTGACGCGTGCCATTGGGGGTAAATGGAACGGGAACAATTGTACCGGGCATGTGTTCGTAGACCCAACACCAATATTAGAGTTTGAGATATGAGGCGGGCATTAATAATTTTGGCTATTACCCAGTTTCTTGTACTGGGGGTTACAATCTCTCTATACAGGTGGGAGAAACAAAAGCGGTTGACGACACAGGGCAACCTCACAGCCTCCTTATCGGAGTTGGAGACATATAAGACACGGGAGGGGGAGCTGGTATCCAAGATCAAGGGATACGAGTTCAAGGTGAAGGAGTTTGAACAACTAATCCCAAGGCTGAACCATGAGGTTGAGCGATTAAGTGTGAAACTAAAGAATGTACAGTCGGTGACAGAAATTGTAACAGAAACCAAGTATATTCATGAAGAAAAGATTGTTCCGGTAAGGGAGAATGATACGACAAAACTGTATAAAGTAGAGTCGGAGTGGATAAACGCTCACTTCCGGATAACTAATGACAATTATGTGAGGGCAGGGGACTTTGTTATAGATTCAATTCCTAATAGTACGCTGGTGGTGCCGGAGGTAATGTATAGGGGTTGGTGGCTCTGGAAGAGAGCTGTAGGGATTGATGTGCATATCAAGCATAGCAACCCTTATGTAAGCACTACCGGTGCGACATATATAGATTTAAGGGCACGTAGATAGGTGATTGGTTAAGGATTGATTGGCGTGCGTGTGTTGCGGAGTGGTTAACCGCAATGCAAAAGAGGAGGCAAAAACCTCCTCTTTCTTTTTCCTTTCCTTTGTTAAAGAGCAACAATCAGGGCGGCTGAATAAACGCTCGAAAATACTGCCATTTCGGCCCAAAACACGTAACATTTGAGTGATTTGGTATAAGTTGCAGCAATTAGTGTTAGAGCGATGGTCGCAGGAATAATCGGCCAGCAATGTGGGGCTGCCACAAATATCCATACCAAGCCCCCAATGGCGGAAACGGATGCTGCCATGTAGTGAACTTTAGATGTTGATTTTTCTAAAAACATTGGTGCTGCTCCTACAAACCCAAGTCCTATGACGGCGAGAAAGGCAATGAACTTCCAATTTTCGGGAGTTAGTTCTATCATAGGGCCTATCAGTAGCATGGTGGTGCAAAACATGATGAGGACAAAGATTCTGCCAGAGCCCTTCTTTTTATGCTCCAGCACATAATATGTATCTGAGAGCGAAGTTGGCACTCCGTGCTTATAGACTAAAGTCAGGATATACGTTGCCAAAATGGCAAGCGAGATAATAATAAGTGTGCTCATTTTAATTATGATTTATTAAGTTGTTTTAAATGTTGGATGTCTTTGATGGTTTGGTTGGAATACTCCGTTGCCTCCTTTTTTGTGAGTTTCCTTTTTAGTCTTTTTGTCCCCAGTTTTTTCCCGCACCGCGCGCAGCTATATACGAAGTAAGGGTCATAGCTGTGGATTATCTTCTTTATTTGGGTCTTGTCGTAGTTTTTGATTATCTTTTCTTGCTGGTAAACCATATAGCTGACCAAGATTTTATGACCAAAATACCGGCATACTATTGGCTTAAGCCAATCGTACAAGTAAAAAACAGAGTGTAATTGTTTGAGTAATTTGTTTATCATGATGTTTAGTTGTTAGGTTCTTTGTCTTCATAGAGTATTGCGGAAACCATGTCGGCCTTCTCCTTGAAGCTCCTGTCAACGGAGTAAAGCTCTGCATAGCTTTTCATGCTGCATGCAACTGTGCTCCTTTTCACTGCCTTTAGGTGTTCGGCCACTTGCCTTTGACTTCTTGCCACCGGATAATAGTGATGTATAAATACTTTTCGGGCATCCACAATATTTCTGTTTCGATTTGCAGATGTCAGTTGGTCATTGGTGATGTTGAACACCCTGCAAACAGTATCGGAGATGGTTCTCTCGTTGACGTCCAGCCCTTTTTTTCGCGGGGTCGAGTCTTTCATACCGAGGATATACGCCCTGCGCACATACCACTTGATGGACCTTTCAGGCAGATTACTTTTTTTACTCAGGGCCGATATTATATTTTTAAGATCCATGGCTTTTTTTAATGCGTTTATAAGGTGAAATTTTTTGTTGTGGAAATCTCCTCCGGGAAGTGCCAACTGAAATCGACGCCGCACGAAAGTCCGTAAAAATCGCCTCCGTGGATGTCGGTCTTGTAATGGGTGATCATCCTCGGCCTCTGCTCCTCGTCTGTTCTGAGGTATACTACCTGTCCGAAGAAGAAAATGTGTGCGTTTCTGACCCTGATTGGTGTGAGTGTGGTTTGTGTCATGGTTATTAAACTTTAACTCTTATCGGGAATCCGGCATGAACCCAAGCCAGTAGTGCCGCATCTCTTACCTCCTGATTGGACTTTGCCGGGAATCCGGGTATGAACTGTTCTATCTCCTTTTGGGTGATTTTCCTGTCAAGTCCTTTCCAGCACTTAACCATAGGTCGTGCCTCTATGCAATCAATTCCAAGTGCCTTGCAATATTCAATGAAAAGCTTCCCTATCTGGTGGTTTGCACCTACCTTTTTTGCAATATTCTCTCCTCTTGCTCCATTTGTGTCACGGAAATTTGATTTGCGGTTAAGCCATCCAGCTTCTACCACGACTACCATTTTGGAGCCCATCATGCTGGTCAATTCATGCAACGATTGGATTCTGTCCAGAACATTAAAAAAGCCATCCGTTGTGGTAAAAGTGACGGATTTGAAATCTTTGCTTACCACAGCATACCCACTCTTGCTTACATCAGGATCTATCCCAACGTATAAAATGTCATTGAAGTAGACATTTTTCTCATTATCATCCATGCCTTTCATATTTTTTAATTTTATTCATCATATACACTACCACGTCCTTTGCACAGTCCTCAGCATCTTCGTTGAGGAACTCCTTGGGTTTACCTTTGACCATTCCAAGTGACGTGTATATTTGCAGTTTCCCTGCTTCCATTTCGATGCTCTCCTTGTGCATCAATTTTCCGAGGTAGTACCATACCCACGGGCTGTTGGTCTCAATCGCAAACTCGTGCTGATTGTCGAGTTTGGAGAATTGATATTTTACTATTGCTATCATATTTAGATTTAATTTATTTCTAACTTTAATTTTCTGATGATTTTTGGAGTTGTTTAATGAGTATATCTGCGGCATTAACTGCATATCGCGCTTCATCTGTATAATTCCATTCTCTTCTTTTTAAATAAAGGCTGTTAATTTGTGCGGTCATAAAGTCCTTAGC
>SABC01000306.1 GCA_009929175.1 Bacteroidia bacterium
TATATGGGGCATTGGTCGCGCTTTGATCAAGAGCAACAGAACTGGTTCCTGAATATCCAATGGTATTCCCAGTATAGGCCCCAAACTTCCAGTCTTCAAACACGCCTACATTTGTCCTTCCATGCCAGTACCAATCATCTCCAAACTTCACCCACCCAGCTTGAATATCGAAGGAATTGTTTGCCAGGCTAAGCCCATTGGTAGCTTCCGAATACAGTGTACTCGTAAAAGTGCTCAATGCATTTTCCACCAAAGAATAGGCATGAACTGTTGCATTATAACAAACCCCTCTTGTATGTGCACCCAGTTCAGTATCAAAGACTGGAAAACCGTTGGTATCAACGACGAAACTACCTGTACTTTTGCCTCCGGAAGCTAAAACTCCTGCTATGGCGGTTGCGTGGGGACTAACAGGACTGGAATTCCCCATAATAACACGACTCTTCCCATTCGACTTCATGAATTGGGTATGATTCGTCAGTACAGATGATCCTCCGGTAACATCGGGAGCCTCCCACATTCCGATAGTTACGTTATCACCACTCAATCCTAAGCCGCTTTCTCCTGAAGAAATACTAGGATGCCCGGTTTGAGTGCCCGATGGCCAAACCTTATTCACTCCTATGGTAGCCATTCCCTTGATATTGCAAGGAGCCACATAAAGGGGTTCCCCATTTTCTGTAATATCAATTAACGTTGTGACAACGCGACCTTCCCGATCTAAGACCTGCAAAGGTATATTTTGCTCTCTTACCGCCTCTAGAATACGATCATTCCCCTCTTTTTCCTTTTTCAAGGAATCTTCGACCTGTTCAGCAAGTTTCCCTTTAATTTGTTCGTAACTTTCAACAACCGGAGCTGTATCAATTTGTGTGATGTCTTGCAGAACAGGGTCTGAGCTGGCCTTGATTATGTTATTTTTAGGTTGCGGATACTTAGACCTTCTAACCAGGACGGGTTCTGGCTCAGGGAAGAAACCATAAACCTCTTCCCAAGTGAAAAACTCTCCATCGATTTTTACATCCGGGAGAGGAGGATATTCCGGAGTTACCCATTTGTAGAGATATTGAGCATCCTCAAAGGCATACCCCTCTTCTGCGGGGTATTGC
>SABC01000307.1 GCA_009929175.1 Bacteroidia bacterium
ACCGATGGCATTGTCGACAGGAGCATCGGGATCGACTGTACAGCAGAACTTTTTTGCAGATTCTCCTTTGTCAGTGATGAGTGTGTGACAGGTGTGTTCTTTCCTGCCCGGAAAGCCTCAACAACCACACTGTCTAATTTGTCGTACTTCTCATTTTTTGTCTGGGAACTTAGTTCCTCAAAAGGGGAAATGGTTAAAATGAATAAAACCCCGCAAAATAAAAACTTACGTTTCATAAAAAATTTATTAGTTGCAGGGGGGTATATTGAGAGATTGGCTTTCCCTACGCAGGTATTATCCTGATCAGGTGAAAAGGGTATGATCTCAGCCCGAAGGCACCCCCAAGCATATTGTTAATGCAGGGCAAAGATATAAAATTTATTCTACAATTACTTTTTCCTACCTTTGCGCCAGGTGGGTCGCTCTGCCGCCTCCTGTGATAGGGGGAGGAAAGTCCGGACAGGATAGAGCAAGACTCTGTGGAAAGCACAGTCGGGGGTAACTTCGGGCAAATCGTAACAGAAAACAACCGCCTTGAAAAAGGTAAGGGTGAAAACGCGGGGTAAGAGCCCACGACTTGTCATGGCGACATGGCAAGGGTACGAACAGTCTCCTGCAAGGCCACATACACCGGTGCCTGAGGGTTGCTCGCCCGATGCCGGGGGGTAGGCTGCATCAGACAGATGGCAGAGGCTCCATTGGAGTACAGAATCCGGCTTACAGACCCACCTTTTTTCTAAATTCCTGGATTTAAACGGACCCTAGAAAAGCTTCGGATGATCCTCTTCGAATTGCCTGAGTATGGCAGATATGATTGCCTCCCTGCAAAATCTGGATTGTGAAGATACTTTGTATCGTTTACAATAAAGCTCCAAAGCCTCTAGCTCCTTATCGTTCAAAAGAATGGTTTTCCTGTGCCGTCTGGCTGCAGTGGCCCTTGGGGGAAGAACTTTACCTCCGCTCCTATTGTTTTTGAGTGGTTTCAAGCTTCTCGGTCAAATATATTTTATAACTAAGGATGCCGGGCAAAACGTAACTTTTCTCAGACACCTGTGCCCATTGCAAAGCAAGTTTGGGACGGTCCGTCAATTCGCAGGCAACAGCCAT
>SABC01000308.1 GCA_009929175.1 Bacteroidia bacterium
TGGTGCTGTTTACACCCATGCCGGCAATCTCTTCCAGCTTGGTGTTTGCCAACTGTAGGATTTGCTCTACCGGGATGTCCCTGCTGCCGCACTTGCCGGATATCTCCATGGCCAGCAGACGGAGGCTGTTACGCTGGTACTCTTCCACAATGATGTCGGCATAGGTGGTAATATGCACATCGTCCACTACGGACAATAATCCGTCGCCCACGTAATTTAGTCCGTTCATCTCGGCATACAGTTCGTGGTCCAGTACCCGCATCTCGTGTTCCACCAGGGTATAGTCCATGGCTTTTCCCTTATTGAAAAGCTCGATAATCCCTTTGTAGATTAAAGCCAGTTCACGGCTGGTAAGCATTTCTGCCGTGATGCG
Source organism: Bacteroidia bacterium (assembly GCA_009929175.1). Taxonomy (GTDB): domain Bacteria; phylum Bacteroidota; class Bacteroidia; order Bacteroidales; family UBA932; genus Bact-08. The sequence goes on from SABC01000308.1 coordinate 374, forward strand.
TGGGTAAACTTGACTGCTTTCGGCTACTCCCGTAAGGAGAGCACATACGAAACTTAATTCGTTTTTGAATCCTATTTCAGAATTTTTCATTACTAGATTTTTTAAATTTGGTGTTAACGAATTGCCTGGTCGCGCCTACCTGCTTTTCGTGTTTTCCAGTTTTTGTTTTATTTACATTTACCTTCCGATATTCAACCTGCAGCGTATCCATCGGAAGATGGTTTTTTGTTTGCTTTCTACCTCTCTTCACCCCTTTTTTTAAGGGCCCGTAATTTCTCCAAATCAATCTCAAGCGGGGGAATATCGCAACCCTTTACGTGGTGCTCGGGGTAGTAGTTCTCTACCATCACACCCAGTTTCGGCTTCTTGGCTTTGGGGGCTGCCTCTTCTGCTGCTTTATCGCTTCCGTTGGCCTGCTTGTACTGGGCACTTTTCTTACCCACAATGCAGTCGTAAGCTACCAGACTGATACGGGATCCGCCTCTCAACCGTTCGACACGGATTATGTTTTCGCTTGTAAACTCTGCCATAATTCGGTTCCACTGTCTGCGTTCAGTTTTAAAAAAGGCTGCCAGTTCTTCCTGGTTAACAATCAGCTCTCCCCTAAAGCAGGTGTAGAGCCGTCCGTCCAGCACTACATCGCCTTTGGCAAAGTAGACTTTTTGGTAGAAGTAACTGAGTATCCTTGCTCTGAGGGCTGTCTTTTTACAGCTGCTCTGCTCGTTATCCACG
>SABC01000309.1 GCA_009929175.1 Bacteroidia bacterium
TAATATTCGTCCTCAGCCACACGATAGCAGGTAAGCTCATCGGGAGAAGCAGGAACTGCACCCTCAATGATCTTTGGAAAACCATGCGGGTCTTTTATCCTGATTCTCAGCTTGATAACTTCTTGTGTATTCATTAAAAAAGCACTCCTTGTGAATCTATAGTTTGGTTTTCTTTCCTGTTCCCTACCCACCAATCGAATACTTCTTGACCTGTTTGCCATTTGGTTTCCAAACCACTCTCTTTTCGATTTATAAGCATCCGATCAAAAGCACGGATATATGCGTTTCTAAACTTTGGATACTTTGCAAGCTCTTCTTGTTGCCTCTTTCCACCTGCCATTGGGCAACCGATGCAACCTAACCTTGTGAATCCTTGGTCATAGAGTTTGCAGTAGGGGAGGTTTTCTTCTCTGATGAACTGCCACACATCCTCATCAGTGAAGTCGATGATGGGGTTTACCACGTACTTACGCTTTGGGATGCAATGTTCTAGCTGTCGTCTATCCTCATCGTTGTCGTTGAATAGAATCTTGCCTTCGGCTTTTGTCTTGCCAATATCCTCAAACTCACCTCTAGACTTCCTTTGTGTGCTCTCTGCCCATCGAACACCAGTAGCACAGAATCGACCCTCACCGCCCTTCTCCTTGAGTTCAGCACAGCAATATCTCACCAGCCTTGTTGGTGGCATCTGTTTGCGTTCAATAAGTTGCCACATGGATTCCTTGTATAGGTCACGACATACAAAAGGAAACTGTTCCTTGATGAACTGCACTAGCTCCGGTGGGTCAATCCCTGTTACGTTATAATGAAATTCTGCAAAATCAAGCAATGGTACGCACATCTTTCCAGCGGCTTTCTTTACCACTCCATACAGGCAGACAGAGTCTTTTCCTCCAGAGAAACAGATCCACAACTTACCAAGGCCAAGAGACTGTGAAAACTTGTAAGCGTCAATAACGCGATCTATAGCTTTATCTACTTTTGGAACTAACATATCAAAAAATGTTTTTTGTGTATCCATGCATCAATTATGGTTGACAAATAGTGAATTGTCAATGATACTTAATGTACATCGTGAGCTACCTCCTTGATATTCTCCTTTCC
>SABC01000310.1 GCA_009929175.1 Bacteroidia bacterium
ATGGCACTAATGGTTATCAGAGTTATACCGGGATACCGGAACTGAGAGAGGCTTTCTCTGAATGGTACAGAAAATTCTACAGAGTTGAACTTAATCCTGTAAATGAGATACTGCCCCTGATTGGGTCCAAGGAGGGGATTATGCATATATCAATGGCATTCATCAATCCTAACGACAAGGTTCTGGTCCCTGACCCCGGGTACCCTACATACAGCGCTGTCTCTCTGATGGTTGGAGCAGAAGTGTTATATTACAGCCTAAAGGAGGAGAATGGATGGGAACCTGATTTCGAAGAACTTGAAAAGCAAGATCTTTCAGGCGTAAAACTTATGTGGGTCAACTACCCCAACATGCCAACCGGAAAGCCGGCCAGTTACAACTTGTACCGCAAACTTGTCGATTTCGGCAAAAGACACGGGATTCTCATCTGCAACGACAATCCCTACAGCTTTATCCTGAATGATAACCCTATAAGCATTCTGGAGACAGAGGGATCAAAAGGCTTTGTGCTGGAACTTAACTCAATGAGTAAATCCCACAATATGGCCGGATTCAGGGTAGGTATGGTCGCCGGGGAGAGCACTCTCATAAGTTATATTCTTAAAGTTAAAAGCAATATGGACAGCGGGATGTACAAGCCTCTTCAACTGGCTGCAGTGAAGGCTCTCTCGTGCGACAAAGAGTGGTACAGCTCTCTGAATGAAGAGTACAGCAAAAGAAGGGATCTTGTTTGGAAGATTTTTGATGCAACCGGCTCAAGTTATGACAAAAATCAGACAGGTATGTTTGTATGGGCGAAAATACCATCCACAACACACAGCTCAGTTGAGTTTTCAGATAAGTATCTGCATGAAAGCAATGTATTCATAACTCCGGGGCATATTTTCGGATCAAACGGCGAAGGGTTCGCTAGAATCTCACTCTGTTGCAATGAAGCCACACTATCGGAGGCATTAAAGAGGGTTGGGGGGGAGTGAAAACAATAATAGTTAACAGACAATGGTGATAACAGTAATCGGATTGGGGCTGATCGGCGGATCTGCCGCCATAGACCTCAGAAAAAGAGGATTTGCCAATACAATATTGGGAGTCGATAATGATAAG
>SABC01000311.1 GCA_009929175.1 Bacteroidia bacterium
AACATTTGCCAGGGCAGCTGCCTTGGCTGAGGGATCCCATCCATCTACGTCCATTGACGGATCAGCCTCAGCTATTCCTGCTTCCTGCGCCATTTTTATGCCCTCTTCCAGAGAGCCGCCCTTTTCCATGTGAGAAAGTATAAAGTTGGTAGTCCCGTTCAATATCCCCGAAAATCCTTTTACAGAAGCACCCTTCATACAGCGGCTGCAGAAGTTAAACAAAGGTGCCCCGTCCATCACTGCAGATTCAAAAAGATAGAGTGCCCCGTTTTTTTCGGCAAGCTCTTTCAGTTCCCTATATCGAAAACTGACCGGACCCTTATTAGCAGATGCAACAGATTTTCCCCTTAAAAGAGCAGCCTTTATATGTGAAGCCGCAGGTTCTCCCCTTCCTTCGATCGAAAGAGCAGACAGCTCGACAAGCACATCATAATCAAGTGTTTTTGCTGCTTCCAGCGGAGTCAGTGATGAAAGCTCCTCTTCGTCCGCGGTCAGCCGGTTGTTCATCCTGAGTTCATCCAAAACCTTTTTAAGGTCTAGTCCCTCTTTTTTCTCCAATCCGCCGTGGCGGCCTGTAAATATCCCTATAACTGAGGGATTTAGATGAAGGCCCGGATAAAGGTCACTCTCAATAAATATTCTCGCCATCTCTTTAGCCACATTTCCAAAACCTATAAAAAGTATTTTCATTTAGAGACCCCATCCCTTTAAAAGTGTTATACATTCGATTATAGTTACTGTAATATTGATGTCAATTTGCAATAAAGAAAAGATGCAGGCTCATACACTTCAGGGATCCCATGATCCTTAAAATATTACATTCCGAGGAGGATTTATATTGAACAAACTTCCTATCGACCCAAACATTACTGATGTTGCCAAGGCTTACCGATTTCTTAAAAACCGTGTGAGACACACACCTACTGACTATTCTTTCCCACTAAGAGCAATATGCGGCGCTCCTGTATATATGAAATGGGAAAATCAGCAGATCTGCGGCTCTTTTAAATTAAGAGGAGCCCTTTATAAGATGAATTCACTCTCCCCAGAGGAAAGGGCGAGAGGCGTTGTAACATGCTCCAGCGGAAACCATGGTCAGGGC
>SABC01000015.1 GCA_009929175.1 Bacteroidia bacterium
GGAAATAACTCCAAATACTCCTCCCATATGTTGTGTTTTTTAATAGACGGGCACAAAAGTAAAACTTTTTACAATTAACTTTGTCCCATATTATGAACAATGTAAAATGCAAAACTTTATTTACCTGATTATCCATATTGTATTTGCTCTGGGAATGTTTATATCTCTTAAGTTGATTAACATAAAAGGGGTTAATATTTTCAAGGCAATTACCGTAAACTATGCTGTTGCAGCATTACTGACAGTATCAGACCTCTCTGTCAACCACCTGTCCTGGCAACTCAGGGGAGAAGTTTTACTTCCTTCGGCTGGAGTTGCCTTCCTCTTTGTTGTTAGTTTTATAATTATGTCGTTTTCTACCCAAAAGGTAGGGATAGGATTAACTACAGCCCTCAACAAAATGTCTGTACTCATTCCTGTAACGGTAGGGGTTTTATACCTTGGACAAACAACCGGATTGTTCTTGAAGTTGTTGGGTATAGCAGTAGTTTTGCTCTCTTTTGTTTTAATATTGTACAAGAAAAGCGATAAAAAGAGCAAATGGGCTGTTATTCTGCCCATGTTGGTTTTTATAGTTTCGGGAATGATTGATACCTCAATGGAGTTATCGCGCAACTACGTCATAAAGGAGAGTTATGATCAAGAGGCTTTTTTGGTGAGTGTGTTTTCTTTTGCAGTTTTTTTCAGCTTATTGGCTGTTGCTGTCGAAGCCCTCTTTACTAAAGGTATTTCAAGGAAAGTAAAAACAACTTCGGGCTCCAGGATGTTTTTGTACGGGTCACTGCTTGGAACGTTCAATTTTTTGACATCCAAAATGATACTTATTAATGTTGGATTGATGGGAGGTTCGGTGGTTTACCCTATCCACAATGCTGCGGTTGTGACTTTTACTGCTTTGGCCGGGCTTCTGTTTTTTAACGAGGTTTTCACAAAACGTCAATGGATTGGTGTTTTTTTGGCAGTCTGCGGGGTTGCTTTAATCGCTTCTACTCTCTGATTCCAAGCCTCCTAAACCCCCTTTGTAAACCGTATAAGATATTAGGATAATAATTACAGCCAAGACTACAAAACCTTGTGTGTTTTTACAGTTTATGGCAACAGTTGCATATGGAAGGGATTCTATATGGTTAACTGTTAGGTGCATAGTTGTTACAGCTTTTTCAATTATGTACATACCCAGGTTGACAGCAAAGGAACAGAATCCGGTGGCAGCAATCAAACCGGCAGTAAATATCACGATTGCAGTCAAGGGCATTAGAACTAAATTGGAAATCAAGAAATACAAAGAGACTTCTCCAAATGCCGGGATAGCGATCAATGAAGTACCAAGTTGACAGGATAGCGAGATTGTGACAATTTTATAAAAATATAAAATTATGCGATTTTTAGTATTAATGAGAGAGTCAAAATAAGGGGCAATGAAGAGTATGGAGAGCATTGCCATGAATGAGAGCTGGAAACCCACAGAAAAGAGAGTCGCCGGATTGTACAATGTAATGATCAATGCTGCCACCGAAAGCGAATTGAGGGTCATGTACCTGCCAGATGTAAAACCCGACACAACCATTATAGATATCATAATGGATGCCCGTACCGAAGAACTGGAAAATCCCGACAAAGCACAGTATAACCAAACCAGTAACATTGTTGTTGCAGCCTTGGTAATTTTCATTGACAATTTGTTGCCAAAAACCAACAAAACATTCACTATCAGAATATAGATTAAGCTCACGTGGAGGCCCGAAACGGCCATTATATGTAATGCGCCTGCGTTTTTGAATGCAAGTGAGGTTTCTCTGTCCAACTCCTCCTTTCTGCCGGTAATTATTGCGATGAAAATCTCTCCCCATTCTGCTTCATTTGACCTTTTCCTGATCTCTTCAAACAACATGTTGCTTATTTTAAATATGCTGTTTTTCAAAAAAAATGGAGGATTGGTACTCTCAATTATGTCATCTTCTGTAACAAAGGCATAATTGAAACACCTTTTGGAACGGAGGAAATTTCCATAACTGCCATACTCACCGCTTAGAGAAACTGGCGTAGGTTTTATAACTGCTTTGAGTCTTTCCCCTGGTTTGAAGTTTTCAAGCAAGCCATCTTGCATGGTATATAGTATAATCCTTTCATTGTATCGGATACAATTTACAATCAGGGATGTGGTTTTTCTGTTTATCTTTGCACTTTCATGAACTTCCAGATCCAAAGTCTCTTTTGATTTCATATTTGGAATCGAACTGTAAAGGTTTCCCGGAGAGTATGGGGATTGGCATATGTTCCAGCAACCTGCCAGGAAAAATGTCATGAAAATGGCAAACCTCATAAGAGTGTTAACAACATAACTGTGTCTTCTGTAATTTATAAGGAAAAGCACAGACGATATGACCAAAAATAGAATAGTCGGATATACTACATAGCCAATTTGCAACGAAAACATTTTTGCAGACAGTATGCCGGCCAAATATAGCATAGTGTAACTGAACATAGGGGATTTTGGGATCATACTCTCATCTTTGATGTAAAATTACAAATGCAGTAATATTTTATTATGGAAAATGAGCAATTTTTACTAAATTTGCAGATTGATTCGCCTAAAAGAGAAAATTTTTAATTTATAATAGATAATTTATGGTAATACTGGTTTTGAACTGCGGGAGCTCATCTATCAAGTATCAGGTTCTTGATATGAAAAACGCTTCCGAATTTGATCTTTTGGCAAAAGGACTTGTCGAAAGAATTGGCCTTGATACAGGAATTCTTTCCCACAGGGTAACAGGTAAGGATAAGTACGAAACAGAGGGTAACATCCCCAACCACACCGAAGGTATCAAGAAAGTGTTGGATATTCTGACAGATTCAGGCCTTGGTGTACTGAAGTCTCTTTCCGATATTGAAGCAGTAGGGCACAGGGTTGCCCATGGCGGAGAGTTTTTCAGTTGCAGCAAACTTGTCAACCAATCAGTGATCGATGGAATCGAAAAACTATGCGAACTGGCTCCCCTGCATAATCCTGCCAACCTATTAGGTATTTATGCCATCCAGACTTTAATGCCGGAGACTCCCCAGGTTGCAGTCTTTGACACTTCTTTCCACCAGACCATGCCAAAGCATGCCTATATGTATGCGCTTCCTTACGAGTACTATACAAAGCACAAGATAAGGAGATACGGTTTCCATGGTACAAGCCATAAATTCGTTGGTAAAAAAGCATGCGACCTGGCAGGGCTGGAGTTCGAAAAATCTAAGGTAATCACATGCCACCTGGGTAACGGAAGTTCAATTACTGCAATTAAAAATGGACAATCTGTAGATACATCAATGGGTTTTACCCCTTTGGAAGGATTGATAATGGGAACACGCAGTGGTGATATTGACGCGGGGATAGTGACTTTTATCCAAGAAAAAGAGGGGCTTGACTCTTCAGGAATAAATGCACTGCTTAACAAAAAAAGTGGCTTCCTGGGAGTATTCGGGACATCTTCCGATGCCCGTGACATTGAAAATGCAGCCTCCAAAGGAGATGAAAGAGCTCAGTTGGTGCTTGATATGCTTTATTACAGGGTTTTGAAATATATCGGAGCATATACTGCTGCAATGGGTGGGGTTGATATGATTGTGTTTACCGGCGGAATTGGAGAAAATGACCCCCATATCAGAGAGATGGTTGGTACCCATTTGGGTTATCTGGGACTTGATTTTGATGTTGAGGCAAACAAAGGTGTCAGAGGTAAGGATGTGATTTTATCCAAACCCGACTCTGTGGTTAAGATGACAACCGTTACAACCAACGAGGAGTTGGTAATTGCCCAGGATACAATGAATATTTTAGTGAAATAATAAATTAGCGAACAACAATGATAACAACATTCGAACAGATATTTGACCAGCTAAGGTCAAAACCCAAGAAAAGACTTGTTGCAGCATGGGCTGTGGACGATCACACTATCAATGCCGCCAGGCTCGCTGTAGAAGCAGGTATTGTAGAGGCTACCCTTGTCGGTGATGAGAAAATGATCCGTCAGGTGTGCTCCGACGAAAAAATCGATCCGGCCATATTCAAGATTGTACCGATAGATGACGAGCTTAAAGCTGTGTCACTTGCCGTAGACCTGATCAACGCAGGTGAGGGGGATATCCTGATGAAGGGTCTCTGCAGTACTGATAAGTACATGAGGGCAATTCTGAACAAAGAAAAAGGACTCCTCCCTCCAAAAGCTGTTCTCAGCCACGTTACTGTACTTTCCAATCCTCAGTACCATAAATTACTGGTAATAGGAGATATAGCTGTGATACCAGCACCAGACCTGACCCAAAAAATTGCCATCACAAATTATGTGGTCAAGACAGCAAAGGCCCTTGGAATAGAAAAACCCAAGGTGGCTATTGTTACTGCCACAGAACAAATGTTACCGAGTATGCCTGCTTGTGTTGACGCTGCTATAATATCCAAGATGGCAGATCGTGGCCAGATTTCCGGTTGCCTGGTGGATGGACCGCTTGCATTGGATGTAGCCCTCTCTGCAGAAGCGGTTGCCGTTAAGAAATTAGTCAGCCCGGTAGCAGGTGACGCTGATTGCCTTGTATTCCCTAATCTGGAATCGGCAAACGTGTTTTACAAGGTCAATACTCAACTGTGTATTGGCGCCAAGCAGGCAGCTATAGTTGCCGGAGCAAAGGCACCATGTGTGCTTTCGAGCAGGGCAGACAGCATCGATACCAAACTTAATTCAATTGCGTTAGCCGCACTTACTGCTAAATAGAAATGAAAGAGTTAATACTGGCAATCAACCCCGGATCCACATCTACCAAAATTGCTGTTTTCAAAGGTCATAAACAGCTTTTTGTCACGACGCTCAGGCACACTTCCGAGGAGTTGTCTATATATTCCAAAGTGACAGATCAATTCCAGTTTCGTAAGGATGTGATAATAAAGGCATTGAAAGATAATGACATAGATTTATTCAACTTGGCTATAATAGTTGGCAGGGGTGGACTGGTCAAGCCTATCAAATCCGGGATTTACGAAGTGAACCAAACAATGCTGGATGATCTCAAAGAGGGTGTAGGTGGTGAGCACGCAAGTAACCTTGGAGGGCTCATTGCTAACGACATCGCTTCGGAAATCGAAGGGTGCAGGGCGTTTATCGCAGATCCGGTTGTGGTAGACGAATTGGAACCTGTTGCCCGGATTACTGGTCATCCTCTTTTCGAAAGACGTTCCATTTTCCACGCTTTGAACCAAAAGGCAATAGCTAAGAGTTATGCAACTGCAATCAACCGCAGTTATGATTCACTTAACCTGATTGTTGCACACCTGGGAGGAGGAGTTTCCGTCGGGACTCACTTCAAAGGAAAGGTTGTGGATGTAAACAATGCTCTTAATGGAGAGGGACCTTTCTCTCCTGAAAGATCTGGTACTTTGCCTGCCTATGATCTTGCAAAGCTTTGTTTTTCGGGTAAGTATACTCTTGACGAGGTTAAAAAGATGATTACCGGCGAGGGCGGGGTCGTAGCTCATTTGGGTACAAATTCATTTAGTGTTGTTGAACAAAAGGTTCGAGAAGGTGATGAGAGGTTCATGCTCATTTCGGATGCTTTTGCATATAACGTTGCCAAGTCCATTGGAGCGGCATCGGTAGTTCTCAAAGGAGAAGTTGACGCCATATTGCTTACCGGTGGTATTGCATACAATACCAAACTTATGGAACAGATTGCAGATATGGTCAAGTTTATTTCCGATGTCAAGATATTCCCTGGTGAGGACGAGATGTCTGCACTTGCAATGAACGGGCTCTCAGTGCTCAACGGTGATGAGATACCTCTGGTATATGCCTAGTTCTTTTGTTTCGATTATTCAAGGAGCTTGTAATAAACAAGCTCCTTTTTGTTTCCCAGCGTAGGGTGTAGTATGTTTATCAGGTCGTTCAGAATAACATCAGGCTCTACAACACCCCTTTCCCAAAAGTCACTCCCTCCACCCGGTGTATCCCTCTTTGTATTGTTGTATACTTTCCCCTTCCCAAATACAGGCAGGTTGGCAAACAACGGATTGCTTCTACCCAGCTCTTCCAGGGATGAATAAAAATTTGGGTTAAGCCAAAAATCCGATTTGTATGCTTGGGAAACAACATTTTCAAGGCTGTGTGCATAGGAGTGTGCATCTCCTTTGCGACCCAACAGCACCACGCCTCCTGCATCTTTTATCAGATGGCTCATATAATTGTTGTCTCCGGGTATATACCAAACATCTTTCCACGGAGCATTCAAAAGTACGACAGGTTTATCGGTCACTCCAACAGTACGTTTGCTGGCCTCGTTGTAACGTGCTTTGATCTGCTCATACATCTCTCCGGATATCACGCTTTTACCAAAGAAGGCCCCAAAAAACTTCAGGTATTCGAGTTTGCCCAGTGGGTGTTCCTCCATGTAATCTCCAACTACCACTACCCGTATACCGGCAGCCCTTATCTTGTCTATGTACTGGTTGTTCTCACCGCTAATGCCATATGTGAAAACAAGATCCGGATTAATCCTTATCAACATCTCATAATTCAGGGAGGCTTCATAACCGATATCCTGTACTTCCCCTTTGTTGACCATCGTTTTGATAATGGAATCACTGATATACCTTGCCCCGGATACAGCACTTAAAGCTTCCCTTTGGTCAAGAAGAGTCAAGTAGGGGAGGTGGCTTGTAGACATGCAAACTACCTTTTCCAGTGGAACATGGATAACCTCCGCTTTGGCAGGCAGTATTGAAGGTGTCTCCATCCCTTTTTCAACAAGTACCAAATGGCTCACATTGTTGTTTCCGCTCCATGTTTCGTTGATTGTTACTATTGTGTAACCCTCTTTTTGTTCTATGCCAAAATATTTGGCGTACTCGTTGTCCGATTTCGTTTCTTGTCTATCTCTTTGGTTATCTGTCTGTTTGCCTGTGTTGTTACAAGAAATGAACAAAAAACTTAACATCAATATAATGTACCCGTTTCTCATATTGGTTATATTTGCCACAAAATTAACATTAATAATTGTATGGAGAGTTCTCGAATGGTGGTAATTGGTGGCGGGGCGGCAGGAATGGTCTGTGCAATTGCGGCGGCCAGGAGTGGTGCAAAGGTTCTGCTTTTGGAAAAAATGGAAAGGCCGGGGCGTAAGATCCTCATCACAGGCAAAGGGAGATGTAATATCACTAATACAAAACCATGGGCTGAGTTCTCTTCCCATATAAACCCTAACAAAAAATTCCTGAAACACTCTTTTCACGCTTTTTCAAATACAGATACCATCGCTTTTTTTGAATCCCTCGGTTTGCAGTGTAAAGTGGAGAGAGGTGACAGGGTTTTTCCGGTCTCCGGCAAATCCTCTTCGGTGGTTGATGTGTTGGTAAAAGAGATGGACAGGCTTAAGGTGATTCAGAATTACAACACATCAGTAAGTGGTTTTCTCTTCAATGGAAGTGCTATATCAGGTGTAATCACTTCCAAAGGTGTTTTTGACTGTGCAGCTGTGGTGGTTGCAACAGGAGGTCTATCCTATCCGGCTACAGGATCACAGGGAGATGGTTATAGAATGGCAAGGGAGGCGGGCCACTCTATAACGCCTCTTTTCCCGTCTCTTACGGCATTGATGCCTGCGGGATACAATGGAGATGCAAAAGGGTTGACTTTGAAAAATATAGCTTTGGATTTATTTGTTGGAAACGATCACGTTCAACACGAGACGGGTGACATTGATTTTACAAATAACGGTATTGAGGGTCCTCTCGGCTTTAGGGTCAGCCGTAAAGCTGTAAAAGCAATGGAAAACGGAAATCGCTGTTTCCTTTCAATAGACCTTAAGCCAGCTGTTGGACATAAAGAATTACAGGAAAGGGTCAAAAGGGAAATTATAGATTTCCGGGGGAATTCACTCTTCCGCTTTTTGTCTGGCTATATGCCTTCACAAATTATTAAGTCGTTTTTGTCGGATAACAATTATCCACTACTGATACCTGATGGTGAAAAAAGAGAGGATTTTGCAAACAAATTGTGCAATGCCCTCAAATCCTGGAAAATTGAGATTGTCTCCTATACTTCATATGAAAGGGCCGTAGTGACGGCTGGTGGTGTTTGTCTGGACGAAGTTTTCCCTAAGACCATGAAATCAAGATTATGCGATAATCTGTTTTTTGCCGGAGAGGTTCTGGATCTGGATGGAGATACAGGAGGGTATAATCTTCAAATTGCTTTTTCCACCGGGTATAAAGCAGGTGTGGAGGCTGCTCATTTAACGAAAAAATGGATAAGCGGAGAATGATCTGCCAAGAACAACAGCTCGCCTGCTGTAAGTTTGGCGTTACTGCGCCCTGTCTCTGCAAATATCATATCTCCGATTTTAAATGAAAAGCAGGATGATAATTTTACAAGCAGCTCGTAGGAGAGCTCCTTGAGGTTCTTCACGCTTTTTGACTCAAGAATGGTAACACCTCCTGAAACAATGCTTAATAATGGGGGATTGGAGTTAGTTAAGTTGGTAAAGTCTTTTGGAATACGGGTAGTGTTATCCAAAGAATAATTGAGGTTTTCGTTCCCGTATAAAAGATGGTTTTCTTTGACATTTCCGTAGATAAGCAAGCCTGGAGAACAGCTTGTTATATACCTGCCGGCAAATTCAGGTAAGATGCATTTAGCCGGTTTATCGATGCGGAAAACGTAACCGACTGAGTATTCAATATTTTTTATGAAATCCGGAATATAAAAATCACTGTTGTCCCTGACTAGTGTGTTGTCGGGACGAACATGGAACCAACCGGCTCCGGTATCGCAAACCACTATTTTCAAACCAGAATCAAGTTGAATTATTTCCTGGAGTTGTTTTCCATTTGGATCTTGAGTTCGGTGAGCACCTGTTTGGTATCCAAAGTAAAATCCCCGTTCATTATCCAGGCGTAGTAGCCGGGATCCCTCGTCAGGACTTCTGTAACTTTTTTCCCTTTGTACTTGCCAAAATTTATAATAGGCTCGTCGTTGTTGTCCAATGCAATCCTACCCGCGTAATCCAGCAGTTTGGATTTTGTTGAGAACTCAGCAAGGAATTTGACATCGTTTTCCAGTACATCACTGTACCTGTCCAATTGAGCCTCCAGGATTTCGAAAGTGGCCACAGTGTCAGCTTCGGCTGAGTGGGCATTCTCCAGTTCCTTGCTGCAATAGAATTTGTATGCAGCACTAAGGGTTCTCTGTTCCATTTTGTGGAATATGTTTTGGACATCCACAACTTTCCTTTTACGAAAGTCGAATTGGACTCCGGCTCTCAGCATCTCCTCTGCCAACAAAGGAATATCAAACTTTATTGCATTGTATCCGGCAAAATCACATCCCGACATCCAGTTTGCCAAACTTTTTGCAACCTCTTTGAAGGTAGGGCAATCTGCAACATCTTCATTGGATATTCCATGAATCTTTTGTGCTTCGGGAGAAATTGGGATTGTCGGGTTTAGCCTTCGGGTTTTTATCTCCTGATCACCGTTGGGCATCAACTTTAGGGCAGAGATTTCCACAATCCTGTCTGATGCAACATTTAGCCCGGTACTCTCTATGTCGAAAAAAAGAAGCGGATTTTTAAGATTGATTTTCATTTTTGGTTAAGGTTATGCACTTACCATCATAGGCATTATTAGTGCAAGGATTTCTTCATCGGGGTCACTGTGTCCCGATGGCAGCAACAAAGCTGCGCGTGAAGGGTCAGACAGCTCCAGGGAGATGTCGGTGTAGGGGAGGTTGGCCAGGATTTCAATCAAGAATGTAGATTTGAACCCGATCTCCATTGGATCTCCTTCGTACTGGCAACTCAGCCTTTCGTGTGATGCTATGGAAAAATCCAAGTCCTGAGCCGAAACAGTCAATTGGTTGTAAGCCAACTTTAATTTGATAAGGCTGCTTGCCTGATTTGAACATACGGATACCCTGCGTAGCGAATTTAGAAAGTCCTGTCTGTTGATTATAAGTTTGTTGGTGTTGTTTTTTGGTATAACTGAGCGATACGCCGGATAGTTTCCTTCTACAAGGCGGCAAACCAAGATAAATGATTCGAACTGGAAATAGGCGTTCTTTTGGTCAAAGGTTATCATTACATCCTCGTCGATTTTTGTAAGAAGGTTCTTGAGAATGGAAGATGGTTTTTTCGGCAGTATAAACGAAGATTTTTTGTCTGACTTTATGTCATGCCTTGTGTAGCAGACCAATTTGTGGGCGTCAGACGCAACCATTGTAAAGGTTTGCTCTTCTATGTCAAAGTAGATGCCGTTCATCACAGGACGAAGCTCCTCCTCGGCAGTTGCATAGATTGTCCTGTTTATACCCTCCAGCAGTATTTGCGAGTTGATTGTTATTGAGGTGCTCTCTTCCGACAATGTGGCAGCTGCAGGGTAGTCATCTCCGATTGTATATGGCAGGGTGGAGTCCCCGTTGGCCCACACTATCTCCAGAGATGATTTACTTTCGTTTGTTTTGAATTCCAATGGTATATCAGCAAATTCCTTTAACGAATCCACAAGCAGTTTTGCCGGTACCGTAATCTCTCCCTCCTCTTCAACGTTCTCGATTTTCAATCCTGCACGCAGGCTTGTTTCTAAATCCGAAGCGGTAATATTTAGATATCCATCCTTAAGGACAAAGAGAAAATTGTCCAGGACCGGGATGGTATTTTTGGATGAGATTACTCTCGAAACCGATAGTAGACGAGCTAAAAGCTCTGTGCTGGAAACAACAAACTTCATAACCTTATATTTTTTACAAAGATAAAAAAAATAAGTTATGGCATATAATTTGTTTTTTTGAAAGGAAAAAGATAAAGAAGTATGAAAAGAAATTTTATTCTCTATTTGGTATTTACTGTTATTATTAGCGGAATCACTTCCTATACTCTGGTTTCATTGAACAACAAGGGAGAAAAAAGTTCCTCCTATTTTAATCAGGATGATTCCACACTTTTCCACAACACCTCATACAATCCTGCAGAATTCCCCGATTTTACTTTTGCTGCCGAATCTGCTGTTAAGGCTGTGGTACATGTAAAAGTTATCAAAAGGGGTTCCGGCCAGCCCTATTCTCTATTTGATTTTTTCTTTGGTCAGGGCCAGCAGACGCAACCAAGGGTAATGGAGGGGTCCGGATCGGGTGTAATAATAACCAAAGATGGATACATTGTAACCAACAACCATGTTATCGACTCTGCGGATGAAATCGAAGTTACCCTTGAAAACAACAATATTTTCAAGGCAAAACTGGTAGGAGCTGATCCTGTAACAGATATTGCCCTATTGAAAATTGAAGCCCAAAACCTGCCTACACTGGTTTTTGGAGACTCTGATGCACTTAGGCTGGGAGAGTGGGTGCTTGCAATTGGAAACCCATATAACCTGAGATCTACTGTAACTGCGGGAATTGTCAGTGCCAAGGCCAGGACCATGCCTTCGGCAGACAGGGAGTTCCGGATCGAATCTTTTATCCAGACCGATGCTGCCGTGAACAGAGGTAACAGCGGAGGTGCATTGATAAATACCAGAGGGGAACTGGTGGGTATTAACACTGCCATTGCCTCCCGCACAGGCGATTTCAGCGGTTACTCTTTTGCTGTCCCAACAACCATTGTAAGGAAAATTGTAGAAGACCTGATTGATTTCGGTTCTGTACAGAGGGCATACATGGGTATCTCCATGAATGAAATAGACGGCAACTTTGCAAAGGAGAAGAACCTCAAGGACACAAAAGGGGTCTTTGTTGCCGATGTTATAAAGGATGGCCCTGCCGATAAAGCTGGTATTAGGGCCGGAGATGTCTTGCTTTCCATAAACGGTACTAATGTCAACTCGGCTCCGGCAGTACAGGAACAGGTAAACAGATTCCGCCCCAAAGATAAAATTGCTGTCGAAATTTCAAGAGACGGTAAACAAAAGGAGTTGTCAGTTGTCTTAGATGCCAGAGGTGCACAGATTGCAATGCTGGATGGCGGGGATGGTTCAATACTCAGGCTTTACGGAGCACAGTTGAAGAGTGCTCCAAAGGAAAAATTGGACAAATTAAGGCTCAATGGTGGGGTTGAAGTCATCTCTGTTTTGGATGGAAAATTCAAAGAAACAGGTGTAGAGGCCGGTTTCATAATAACCCATGTAAACCAATATCCAGTATCGGGCGTCGAGGAATTGCAAGCTGTAATCCAAAGGAGCACAAGGTCATTGCTCATAGAAGGGGTCTATCCTGATGGTAAGGTTGTATTCTATGGTATGGGTCTCTGATTTTTTGTGACATGTACCGATTTTTATTAACTTTGCAGGATATTACCTTTTAATCATAGATGAGACAACTAAAGATAACAAAATCGATCACCAACAGGGAGAGCGCGTCTCTTGACAAATATCTTCAAGAGATTGGAAGAGAGGAATTAATAACGGTAGAAGATGAGGTAGAGTTAGCTCAGAGAATACGAAAGGGGGATCAGGAGGCTCTTGAAAAATTAACAAGGGCCAATCTCCGTTTCGTGGTTTCTGTTGCCAAGCAATACCAAAACCAGGGACTCAGCCTTCCCGATCTCATTAATGAGGGGAATCTTGGTCTGATCAAAGCTGCCGAAAAATTTGACGAAACCAGGGGTTTCAAGTTCATCTCTTATGCTGTGTGGTGGATCAGGCAATCAATTTTACAAGCTTTGGCTGAGCAGTCAAGGATTGTAAGGCTACCCTTAAACCAGGTTGGCTCATTGAATAAAATCAACAAAGCCCTCTCCAAGTTTGAGCAGGAGAATGAAAGGATGCCCTCTCCGGAAGAGTTGTCAGAAATACTCGACATCCCAAAAGAAAAAATTTCAGACACACTCAGGGTCTCTGGCCGTCACGTATCTGTAGATGCCCCTTTTGTGGATGGCGAAGACAACAACTTATTGGATGTCTTAGTGAACAATGACTCGCCAAATGCCGACAGAGGATTGGTTAACGAATCTCTTAACAAAGAGATTGAAAGGGCCCTTTCTACGCTTACCGAGAGGGAGCGGGATATTGTAAAATACTTTTTTGGCATCGGCACCGGTGAGATGACACTCGAAGAGATTGGTGAGTTCTTCGGTCTTACAAGGGAGAGGGTAAGGCAGATAAAAGAAAAGGCAATAAGGCGTCTAAGGCATAGTGCCCGTAGCAAGCTCCTTAAATCTTACCTTGGATAACATCGCTTCTAACCAAACCAAATACATTTATGAAAAAACTAATGTTTTTAGCTATCGCAACGGGAGCCCTTCTCTCGTCATGTGCCCCTAAAACTATTGAAAACCCGCTTCTTGCAGAGTGGAATACCCCTTTTGGAATTCCTCCGTTCGAAGAGGTTAAGCTCGAACATTTCATGCCTGCCTACCTGGAGGCAATGGAACAACACAGAGCAGAAATTCAGCAGATAATTTCAAATCCGGAGGAGCCAACTTTTGAAAACACAATTGTGGCTTACGACAACGCAGGTGCTTTGCTGGACAGGATATCACCAGTTTTTTCCAGCCTTAACTCAGTGAATGCTTCCCCTGAGGTACTCGCCTTGTCGAGGGAGCTATCTCCGCTGACAAGCAAACATTTCAACGAAATCAGCCTCAACGACACACTCTTTTTACGGGTAAAGGCCGTCTACGATACTCGTGAAGGGCTTGGTCTAAACGAAGAACAGACTCGTTTGCTCACAGAGATGTACAAAGGGTTTGTCAGGAGTGGTGCCGAACTTCCCGGAGACAAAAAAGAGGAACTCAAGAAAATCAATGCCGAAATTTCTGCATTGCAACTTGCTTTTGGCCAAAATCTATTGGCTGAGACTGCGAACTTCAAACTGGTTATAGACAATGAAGAGGATTTGGCTGGTTTGTCAGAGTCACTTAAGATAGCCTCCAAAAGGGCAGATGATGATACTGAGTATCCCGGAAAATGGGTATTCGGACTGGACAACCCTAGTATCATGCCTTTCCTGCAACAATCTCAAAACCGTGCTTTGAGGGAGCAGATACTTACAGCATACCTCAACAGGTGCAACAACAATAACGAATTTGACAACAAGGAGGTCATTAAAAAGCTTGTTACCCTCAGGTTGCAGAGAGCAAACATACTTGGTTTCGAAGATTTTGCTGCCTATCAGCTGGAAAGCAGGATGGCCAAGAACAGTGAGGCTGTATACAACCTGCTCAACCAACTTTGGACTCCTGCGCTTAACAGTGCAAAAAGGGAATTGTCAGATATGACTGTACTGGCCAAGGGTGATGGCATCACTAAGTTAGAGTCATGGGATTGGAGATACTATTTTGAAAAGGCCATGTCCAGCAAATTCAATTTGAGTGATGACCAGTTGCGCCCTTATTTCAAAATGGAGAATGTAAGGGATGGCATTTTTTACGTTGCCAACCAGCTTTACGGTATATCATTCACTCAACTCGAGAATGTTCCTCTTCCTCACAGCGAAGCTACAGCTTTTGAGTGCAAGGATGCAGATGGCTCACATCTCGGAATTTTGTTCATGGATATGTTTGCTCGCCCTGGTGCAAAAAGGGGAGGAGCTTGGTGCAGTGGTTTCCGTTCTCAGGTTTACCGTAATGGCGAAAGGATTGCTCCTCTTGTAACCATCGTAGGTAACTTTACAAGACCACAGGGAGATAAACCAGCATTGCTGAGCACAGACGAGGTTGAAACATTTTTCCACGAATTTGGCCATGCACTGGCTAGCCTTCTGAAAGATGTGAATTACTATGGAGTTGGTGGTATGACCAGGGACTTTGTGGAGCTGCCATCTCAAATTATGGAGCATTGGGCATTTGAACCACAGGTTCTAAAAGAGTATGCCAAACATTATGAAACTGGAGAAGTTATTCCCCAAGAGTTGGTTGACAAGCTTGTTAGTGCAGGAAAATACGGACAAGGTTTTGCAACTACCGAATATTTGGCGGCTTCTTTCCTGGATATGGATTTCCATATTTTAAAAACAATTCCGGAGAATCTTGATGTGCTTGATTTTGAAACAAAATCAATGGATAAACTGGGTCTGGTCTCACAAATTCCACCAAGATACCGTAGTACCTACTTTAGCCACACATTTGGCGGCGGTTATACTGCAGGCTACTATTCATATATTTGGGCAGAAGTTCTTGACAGTGATGCATACCAGGCTTTTGTCGAGACTGGTGATATCTTTAATAAGGATGTAGCCGCAAAATTCCGTAGGGAGATCCTTGCAAGGGCAGGTCAGGATGATGCAATGAAGTTGTATGTTAATTTCCGTGGATCTGAGCCGGGTATTGACGCTTTGTTAAAAAACAGGGGTCTCAAATAATCCGGTCGAAGCTGGAATATTAAATAGATATTAGATAAAAAAATGGGCTTGGTTACAAGCCCTTTTTTTATATTTGTAGGTTGGAAGACAAATATTGAGATATAATGAATTTGACCACAGAGAATGTTCTCCTTATTGGTTCTGTACTATTGTTCGTCAGCATTCTTGCAGGGAAGGCGGGTTATCGGTTCGGTATTCCCGTTTTGGTTCTGTTCCTGAGTGTGGGCATGCTCTTTGGCAGTGACGGGTTCGGGATTGAATTCAACAGTCCTTACATAGCTCAGTTTGTCGGGCTGGTGGCTTTAAGTGTTATTTTATTTTCCGGGGGACTGGATACCAATGTGTCCGAGATCAGACCGGTCCTTGCCCCTGGGCTGGTACTCTCCACGGTAGGTGTTTTGCTGACGACTCTTTTTACAGGAGGGATAATCTTCTTCATTACTAATATTTATACAAGCTTTTTCTCTTTTACTTTGCCTGAATCCATGTTGCTTGCTTCAATCATGTCGTCAACAGATTCAGCTTCGGTTTTTTCAATTTTAAGATCCAAAGGGGTTTCTTTGAAAAACAATATCAAACCTTTACTTGAGTTGGAAAGCGGTAGCAATGACCCAATGGCTTTCATGCTTACTTTGATTTTCCTCAAAATGACAATGTCGGGACAAATGGGAGTCTTATCATTTCTGTTCAGCTTGGTTACCCAGTTTGCAATAGGTGCATTGTGCGGTTATGCAATTGCCAGGGCTGTGCTTTTCTTTATCAATAAGTTTCAGTTCGAGAGCAAATCTTTATACCATATACTTTTGTTATCATCGCTTTTCTTTACTTTCTCCTTTACAGACCTATTGGGTGGAAACGGATTTCTTGCCGTATATATTTCGGGACTGGTTATCGGCAATAGCAAAAGCCAATGTGACGAAACAGTGTACACTTTTTTTGACGGAGTTGCCTGGTTAAGCCAGCTTATACTATTCCTGACCTTGGGGCTTCTTGTCAATCCATCGGAACTGATTTCTTTTGAAATAGTTACTATAGGAATTGCTATTTCGGTAGCAATGATTGTGATATCCAGGCCTTTTTCGGTGTTTATCTCGTTGGTTCCATTCAAGGGAATCGATTCTAAAACCAAACATTACATATCATGGGTAGGATTAAGGGGGGCGGTACCTATTGTATTTGCAACTTATCCTTTGATTGAGGGGCAGATCAACGCCGGGTTGATGTTCAACATTGTTTTTTTCATAACAATAGTATCTCTGCTTACCCAAGGGACTACTGTTAATTTTGTAGCAAGAACAATGGGGCTTACCGGATCAGAGCCTCTCCAAACCAATGATTTTGATAAGATAACTTAAACAATTATAATATGAATAGCTTTTGGTCTGCAGTCGGGGATTCCATAACCAGTTTCAGCAATATGCTGGGGATGCCTTTGTTTGTCCTTCTTATTGGAGGGGGTCTTTTTTTTATGATTTATTCGGGATTTGTTCCATTCCGGTATTATATAAGGGCAATAAAGGCCCTTAAGTCAAAGGATGCCGATGCTCCCGGTCAAATCAGCTCTTTTGAAGCATTGACAAGCGCAATCGCCGCCACGGTAGGTATGGGTAGTATTTCGGGTGTAGCTGTTGCCATTACGATGGGAGGACCCGGAGCAATTTTCTGGATGTGGGTGAGTGCAGCAATGGGGATGGCTACTAAATTTTTTGAGGGTTCCCTGACAATCATGTATAAAGGAAAGGACTCGGCAGGAGAAACTCAAGGTGGGCCAATGTATATGATTACAAAAGGTCTTGGTCCAAAATGGAAACCAATGGCTGTTTTCTTTTCGATATTTGGACTGATAGGAACCCTTTGTTTGTGGCAGGCAAATCAACTCACAGAGGCAATTACTTCTGTATTGGGAAGGGAGGTTGGATTGGAAGCTACCTTTGGAGTGCGTTTTGTCATTGGCATTACAATATGTTTGCTGGTCTCTATAGTTATTTTAGGTGGAATTAAAAGAATTTCAAAAGTTTCGGCAAAGGTAGTCCCGGGAATGGTGGGGTTATATTTTTTGCTTGTAGCTTTCATTATCATTACAAACTTGTCCGAAGTGCCAGCCGTTTTTGCTTCAATTTTTGAAGGTGCTTTTGATTTCAAGGCTGGAGCAGGAGGTCTTGCAGGAACCGCAATCATAATAGGAGTGCGGAGGGCCACATTGGTAAATGAAGCTGGTGTGGGTACAGCATCCATGATGCACGGGGCTTCAAAAAACAAAGAACCTATCAGGGAAGGATTGGTGGCTATGCTTGGCCCGTCAATTGACTCTGGCCTGGTTTGCACATTGACCGCGCTTGCTATTTTGATAAACGGCAATTATGAAGTAACCCAGATCCAGGGAATTGAAATTGCCATGAACTCTTTCGAAAAATCTATTCCGGGTATAGGGCATTACCTGTTGATGATTATGGTGATAATTTTCGCGTTCTCCACAATGTTTTCATACTCCTACTATGGAGTGAAATGCAGCAGTTACCTGTTTGGTGCAAAATATGCAAGCTATTACAACTATTTTTTCTTGTTAATGTTAGTGGTAGGTGCAATAATTTCGTTGGATGTTGTTGTTGGGATAATAGATAGTGCATATGCACTTATGGCATTGCCCACAATGGTGGCAATGTTTATTTTAGCACCTTCAGTCAGAAAAGAAATGAAGAAATATTTTAAAAAATAGATTATTATAAATGATTATGAATCCAGAACAATTGATTACAGGTTGGGTAAAAGAGGCGGTTTTTAAATTATATGGTGCGGATGCCCAAGACAAGCTGATACAAACTCAGGCAACCCGTAAAGAGTTCGAGGGAGATATTACAGCTGTCGCATTCCCTCTTGCCAAAATTTCGGGAAAGAGTCCCGAAATCACAGCCAGTGAAATCGGCTCATACTTAAAGGACGAATATCCCCAAGTAGAATCATTCAACGTCGTTAAGGGATTTCTCAACATAAAGTTATCGGGTGCATACTGGCTTGAAGCCTTCAAAATTATTTCTTCAAGTCCGGACTGGGGGCAACTTCCTGCATCGGGTAAAAGTGTAATGGTGGAATTTTCCTCTCCAAACACTAACAAACCATTGCATTTAGGGCATATCAGGAACAATCTCCTGGGTTGGTCTGTAGCAAGGCTTCTGGAGGCAAACGGACATAATGTAATAAAAGTCAATCTTGTTAACGATAGAGGTATCCATATTTGCAAATCTATGTTAGCATGGAAATTGCTTTCGGGATCGGAGACTCCCTACAACAGTGGGTTAAAGGGGGACCATCTTGTTGGCAAGTATTATGTTGCTTTCAATAATCTGTTAAGAGAAGAGGTGGCGGAACTGGTTGCAAAGGGTATGGAGAAGGATGAGGCAGAAAAATCTGCCCCTATTATGAAGGAGGCCCAACAAATGTTGGTAAAATGGGAACAGGGTGATCCAGACGTGGTCGCATTATGGAAAACGATGAATGGTTGGGTGTATGAAGGATTTGACCAGACTTATTCCAGATTGGGAGTCTCATTTGACAAAACCTATTATGAATCCAAGACATATTTGCTTGGAAAGGCGCTGGTACAGGAGGGCCTTTCAAAAGGGGTCTTTTACAGGAAAGATGATGGGTCAGTGTGGTGTGATTTGACTAATGATGGTCTTGACGAAAAGTTATTGCTGAGGACTGACGGAACATCGGTATACATGACACAGGATTTGGGAACGGCTCATCAACGGTTTTCGGAGTATAGTTTGGATGATCATATTTATGTGGTTGGCAACGAGCAGAATTATCATTTTCAGGTACTCAAGCTCTTACTTAGGAAGCTGGGCTTTGGATGGGCAGATAATATATACCATCTCTCTTACGGGATGGTTGAACTCCCCGAAGGTAAGATGAAATCAAGGGAGGGGACTGTTGTGGATGCAGATGATTTGATATCCAGCATGGTCAATACTGCAAAAGAGACTTCTCTGGAACTTGGTAAATTGGAAGACATGGCTGACAATGAGAAGGAGAATTTGTTTGAAATACTCGGCTTGGGTGCTTTGAAGTATTTTATAATCAAAGTTGATCCCAAGAAAACGATGTTGTTTGATCCCAAGGAGTCAATAGACTTCAATGGCAACACCGGCCCCTTTATTCAGTACACACACGCCAGGATCCGATCGATACTCAGAAAGGCTGCGCTCCAGGGATTGGAAGGGAAAATAACCGACTCTGCCTTTAACGAAAAAGAGAGGGAGATTATCAAGATTTTGAATGCTTTCCCAGAAAAAATCCAAGAAGGTGGAAAGGAGCACTCGCCGGCTGTTGTAGCCAATTATGCATACGAACTTGCAAGAGAGTTCAATCAATATTACCACGAAGTCTCCATTCTCAAGGAAGAAAACAAGGATCTGCTGTTGCAGAGGCTGGTACTCATTGATTCCATCTCTGGGGTTTTGAGAAAAGCAATGGGAATACTGGGTATAGAACTTCCCGAAAGAATGTAAGATGTCTCGGAACTTCAAGGGATTTTTGCCGGTAACCAAAAAGGAGGCAGATTTATTAGGGTGGGATTACATAGATGTGATCCTCTTTACCGGAGATGCCTACATTGACCACCCCTCTTTTGGGACTGCGGTCATTGGCAGGTATCTGCAAAGCCTGGGTTACAGGGTTGCTATCGTCCCCCAACCAAATTGGCGGGATGATCTTAGGGATTTCCGCAAGTTTGGAAAACCAAGACTCTTCTTTGGGGTAAATTCGGGGGTGATGGACTCCATGATAAATCACTATACTGCAGCTAAAAGACTTAGGTCCGATGATGCCTATACACCAGATGGAAAGGCAGGACAAAGGCCGGATTATGCTGTTACAGTATATACACAGATTTTGAAAAAATTGTATCCTGATACTCCGGTGATTATCGGTGGAGTAGAGGCCTCTTTGAGAAGGCTGGCTCATTACGATTACTGGGAGGATAAACTTAAGCCTTCAGTTTTGTTTGAGTCGGGTGCCGATCTGCTTGTCTACGGAATGGGAGAAAAACCTGTCAAAGAGATTGCTGCTATATTGGAAAGAGGAGGAGACAGGGCAGAGTTGTTACAAATACCTCAGATTGCATATCTCTCGGACTCTCCCTACAAAGGGGACAAAAGGAGTGTTTTACTTGACTCATTCGAGAATGTATTGTCTGACAAAGAGAGATTTGTCCGCAATTTTGCTATTGTGGAGCAGGAGTCCAATATGTGGCATCCAGCTTATATATCAGAGCCATGTATGGGCCGGTTTGTCAGGGTGAATCCTCCATACGAACCTGGGCCGGATGGAGAGATAGACACCTATTACGATCTTCCGTATACCAGGGAGCCTCATTTCAAATACAAAGGAAAACATATCTCTGCATACGAAATGATTAAAAATTCCGTTAATACCCACAGAGGTTGTTTTGGATCGTGTAGCTTTTGCACAATTTCGGCCCACCAGGGTAAATTTGTACAGTCCCGTTCCGAAGATTCCATCCTGCGGGAGCTCTCATTAATAGCTTCTTCTGAAGATTTTAAAGGTTATATTTCGGATATTGGAGGGCCAACCGCAAATATGTACAAGATGAAAGGTAAAAACCTGGATATTTGCAAGAAATGCAAAAGGGAGAGTTGTAATTACCCCAATGTTTGCAAGAATCTGGACCACTCCCATTTGCCTTTGCTCAAGCTTTATAAAAAGGCAGAGGAGATAAAGGGCATTAAAAAAAGTTTTGTCTCCAGTGGAATCAGATACGACCTTTTTTTGAATGAAAAAGGTTACCTGGACGAATCGGGAAAATCCTATTTCAAAGAGTTAGTCCTCAACCATACATCAGGTAGATTAAAAGTCGCACCAGAACATACCGAGGATGTTGTCCTCAAAAGTATGGGAAAACCATCATTCGGTTCGTTTGTCTTTTTGAAGGATGAGTTTGAGAAAATTTGCAGGATCGGGCAAAAAAGATACCAGTTAATACCTTATTTCATATCTTCACATCCGGGATGTACAATGGAACATATGAGGGCTCTCTCTTCCAACAAGGCATTAAGGGGGGTTAGGCTGGAGCAGGTTCAAGATTTTACACCTACTCCAATGACACGTTCTTCGGTTGCTTATTATGCAGGAATTGACCCTGTTACATTAAAAAATATTTTTGTGGAAAAAGATATGGAAAAGAAGAAACGGCAAAAGTCTTTTTTTTTCAATAAATTCTAATATTTTCGCTTTTTATTATAAAAATTTACATTATAATTGCACCCCGATTTAAGAATACGAACCAGCAATATATGGAAAAAATGAACAATACACCAAAAGGTAATGAGTCTGTATCGCCTTCCCGCCAGTCCAAAAGAAGGGCAGTTGTAAGTTATGCCAATCTTAATCCAGAGCTTTTGGCTGCTTTCAAAGAGAAGTACCCTAGGGGATATGCCGACTACATGAGTGAGGTTTTTAAAGTGGATAAGCCCGATGGTACTTTTTTTTACGCAATATCCCTGGAAGTACCCGATGCAATTTACCTGGTAAAGGTTGATGTCAAAATCGACGATTACGAAGATTTGGAAAGGGGACTTTTCGGTGGAGGGTCGGATGATGATTCCGGAGATCCGGATGAATTTCCAGAAGACGATTCAGGGTCGGGATTTTCCGAAGAAGAGGAGAGCGACGATTAAAATATCTGCTTTTGAAAAGTTAAGCCGGACCAGTCCGGCTTTTTTTTATTAATTTCGCGATTATATGAAAAAACTCCAAGAGATTATACATTTCACCTCTGTTTGGTTAAAAGGGATGTCCGAGAGCAAAATGCTTCTCATTCTTGCTTTTTTTACAGGACTTTTAAGTGGGATAGCTGCGGTTTTATTGAAGCATTTGATTCATTTGACTGCCTGGATGCTCAAGGGATGGTTCAGCAGTGCCGCAGAGAGTTTCCTGTACCTTTTGTACCCAGGTGTAGGTATGTTGCTGGCATTCCTGTTTGTGAAATATATTATCAAGGACAATATCGGACATGGTGTGACCAAGGTTTTATTGTCAATTTCCAAAAATGAGTCTCGGATCAAACCCCATAACACTTGGTCTTCCGTTGCTGCAAGTTCGGTAACAATCGGGTTTGGTGGTTCGGTAGGAGCAGAGGCTCCGATCGTTTATACCGGAGCTGCAATAGGATCCAATATTGCCGGGCTTATGGGGCTCTCATATAAACATATGACAATACTGCTAGGGTGTGGTGCTGCCGGTGCCGTAGCAGGCATTTTCAAAGCTCCTCTTGCCGGCATCCTGTTCACTCTTGAGATTCTTCTGTTCAACATCTCAATGACTTCGATTCTCCCATTGTTGGTTGCAGCTGTGACTGCCACAACAGTTTCGTTCTTATTTTTGGGTGACGCTGTCGTATTCAGCAACAGCATTGAGAACTTTAATATGTCCAACATACCATCTTATATATTGTTGGGCATTTTTTGCGGTTTCATATCCCTATATTTTACCCGGACAACATTATCCCTGGAAGACAGGATAAAAAAAATTATCAATCCATACAGGCGTTGGTTTTTATCAGCTCTGTCACTTGGCTTGCTAATTTTTATTTTTCCACCCCTTTTTGGGGAGGGGTATGAATCCCTTACAGCTCTTCTTAACGGGGATGTAGGTTCTGCGGTTGGTCCAAATATATTTGGGAAATTGCTTGACAATGAATGGTTTTTGCTTATCTTTTTTGGTGCAATAATCATTTTCAAAGTTTTAGCAATGTCTTTTACAAATGCAGGAGGGGGTGTAGGTGGTACTTTCGGACCTACTCTCTTTATTGGTGGAATTGCTGGTTTTGTTTTAAGTCGTTTTATCAACTTGACAGGTATCCAGTTGTTGCCTGAATCCAATTTTGCCCTTGCCGGAATGGCAGGCCTTATGGCTGGTGTTATGCAGGCTCCTCTTACTGCCATTTTTTTGATTGCCGAAATTACCGGGGGATATATTTTATTGGTACCACTTATCATAACTTCGGTGGTCTCTTTTGCCACTATTCGTACTTTCGAACCCTACTCAATATACACTAAACGTATCGCGAATGATGGGGAGTTACTCACCCATGATAGTGATCAAGCTGTGCTTACTCTGCTCAAGACTTCGGAGTTGGTAGAGGAGGACTTCAAGACTGTTGCTCCTGATGGAAACCTGGGAGATCTTGTAAAAGTCATCTCGTCAACAAAAAGAAACCTTATTCCGGTGGTAGATGGTAAGGGTTTGCTTTATGGAGTGATATTGCTTAACGATATCCGGGAAATCATGTTCAACAAGGATCTTTATGACACAATTACAGTTAAACGCCTGATGAAGGAGATTCCCGAGGTCGTTTATTGTGACGATAAAATGGAGGATGTGATGAAAAAGTTTGAAAGCTCGGGTGCTTGGAACCTTCCGGTAACAACCCGTGATGGCATATACAAAGGTTTTGTGTCCAAATCAAAAATATTCTCTGCTTACAGGGATCAATTGCAACAGGTATCACATGAATAAGATTTATCTAGACTTTATAACAAGAGAACTTTCGGTTGCTTTATGGCAAGTGGAAAATTGTATGGAGCTTTTAAAAGAAGGTGCAACAATTCCGTTTATTTCCCGGTACCGCAAAGAGAGGACAGGTGGACTTGACGAGGTTCAGGTAGCCGAGGTGAGGTATTTTTTCAATTTGTTCAACGACATGGACAAAAGAAAAGAGGCCATTTTAAAAAGTATTGAAGAGCAGGAAAAGCTCACGCCAGAGCTTCGCAAAGAGATTGAGGAGTGTATAGATTCCAACAGGCTGGAAGATATTTATCTGCCATTCCGGCCAAAAAGACGTACCCGTGCCAGTATTGCCAGGGAAAAGGGTCTGGAAAAACTGGCTCTTTCCATTTTGAATTTGGAAATAAATGATTGTGAAGCCGAGGCTGGCAAATATACAAGCGAAGAGGTTCCCGATACAGAGGCAGCTTTGGCGGGTGCCAGGGATATCATAGCTGAAACAATCAGTGAAACACCTGCGATCAGGGAGTCCTTAAGGAATCAGTTTACAAAGTATGGCAAGATTGTGACTAAACAACAGCGAGGCTTGACCCGGGAGGATGAAGAGGCTAGCAAATACCGCAACTACTTTGATTTCTCTGCTGGAATCCATAATATCCCTTCACACAGATTACTTGCTTTGCTAAGAGGCGCAAACGAAGGACATCTCTCAATCAAACTGGAGGTAGATTCTTCCTATTCCGAAAACATCATTGCAAAAAGTATATTTGGCAACAGGAAGGATTTCGCAAGGGCTAGCAAGGAGCAGGTAGAAATTGCCCTCGCCGATGCGTACAAACGCCTGCTCCATCCTTCAATCGAAAATGAAGCTTTCAAAATTGCAAAGGAGAAGGCAGACAGGGAGGCTGTTAAAGTGTTTGGAGATAATCTTACAGCACTCTTGCTTGCAGCTCCTGTCGGTCAAAAAAGGGTTTTGGCAATTGATCCTGGATTCAGAACAGGATGTAAGGTAGTTTGCCTGGATGCCCAGGGTGAGCTGATCCATAACGATACCATATACCCGCACCCGCCTGTAAACGAGAAAGTACAGGCCATCAAAAAGATCAGTAACCTAATTGAGGCATACAAGATCGAGGTCATTGCCATCGGAGATGGTACTGCTAGCAGGGAGACTGAGGGTTTTATCAAGAAGATACCTATGCCTGCCGGTATAAGGGTGTTTTCGGTAAGTGAAGATGGGGCTTCGGTTTACTCAGCCTCTGCAGTTGCCCGAGAGGAGTTCCCTGACTATGATGTAACTGTAAGGGGTGCTGTTTCTATAGGAAGGAGGGTGATGGACCCATTGGCAGAGCTTGTCAAAATTGACCCTAAATCGATGGGAGTTGGCCAATACCAACACGACATTGACCAAAACCTGCTAAAGGAGACACTTGACAACACTGTTGTAAGTTGTGTGAATAAAGTTGGTGTGAATTTAAATACAGCCAGTAAACATTTGCTGAGCTATGTTTCGGGAGTTGGTCCTGCAATTGCCAAAAACATAGTTGATTATCGTGCACAAAATGGACCATTCCGTTCCAAAACCGACCTGTTGAATGTGAAAAGACTTGGTTCCAAGGTGTTTGAGCAAAGTGCAGGTTTCTTGAGAATACCCGATGGGGATAATCCGCTGGACAATACAGCTGTTCACCCCGAAAGGTACGGGTTGGTAGAGAAGATGGCGCGAGACCTCAACAAGAATGTAACAGATCTTATTGTAGATGGCGAGAGCCGTTCCAAAATTAATATATCCAGGTATGTTTCCGAAGATGTGGGTGAACCTACATTGAAGGACATTATGGAGGAGCTGGCAAAACCGGGGCTTGATCCCAGGAAAAGTGCAAAAGTCATGGAGTTTTCTGCCGATATCCATACCATTGATGATTTGAAACCAGGAATGGTGTTGCCAGGTTTGGTTACAAATATTACAAATTTTGGTGTGTTTGTCGATGTTGGTATAAAACAGGATGGTCTGATTCATATTTCACAATTGGCAGACAGGTTTGTAGCCAACCCTTCCGAAATTGTAAAACTTCATGAGCATATAAAGGTCAAAGTTTTGGATGTGGATTTGAAGAGAGGGCGTATACAGCTAACCCTCAGAGGTATATAGATTTGCTATGCCTTAGCAGATCCGAATTTCCTATCTGGCTCCGGGGTGGTGTTTTTCTTGCGGTGTTGGGCTATAATAACTCCGGTAACGACAATTAGTACTCCGGCAACTTTCCTGATGCTCATGGTGTCCTGCCCCATTACAAAAGCAGCGTACGCCGAAATCACCGGAACAATGGCGGTG
Source organism: Bacteroidia bacterium (assembly GCA_009929175.1). GTDB lineage: Bacteria > Bacteroidota > Bacteroidia > Bacteroidales > UBA932 > Bact-08. Next base: position 26,188 of record SABC01000015.1, read on the forward strand.
AATATGTTAGCTCGTGCAACTCCCAATTCCTTGATGGAATTGATGAACAGTATAAATGCCAGGCTGGAACATAACACAGATAGGTAGAGCAGGGGTTTTATTATGCCCGGGGTAAGCATCTCCCTCGAAAATGTTGGCAGATCCATAAAAAAGAAAAATGGCAGGAAATATATTGCTCCTAATATGTGTTGATAGGTTACTATTGTGTAACTATTATATTTATGTGCAAGTTTCTTTACCACTACAGAATAACCTACCGCCGCAAACACAGCCATGAATAGGAATAGTATGCCTGTTCCCTTGTCTATGCTCATGTCTCCTTTATCAAAAACCATTAGGAGTATGCCTGGAAGTGTCATGACTATACCAAATGCATTTAGTGAGGAAATTTTTTCGTTGTACACAAAGATTCCGGCAATCAGGGCTATTATAGGTATTGTAGAAATTATTACGGAACTTACTGTTGGTGAATTGAGCGTTTTTAACCCTATTGTTTCTCCTATGAAGTACAGGAATGGTTCCAGGAACACCAGAAGCAAAAACCAGCCCCAGTCTTTCCTTTCGATGCGTGTGACCTTTCCCAGGGAGAAAGAGACAACGGAGAGCACTATGGCCGCGAAAGTCATCCTGAAAAACATCAGGGAAAAAACCGGGAATCCTTGCTGGAGGATGGAGTTGCTCCATAAAAAGGAGACTCCCCATAAAAATACCGCAATTGAAACTGATATGTATACGACAGACCTTTTACTGATTGGAATCATGATTGAATAATAATTTTTTTCCTGCTTTTATTCCTGTGAGCCTTCCCTCTGCCACAACTTGTATGCCGTTGATAATTGTGTCACTGACAGAGATGGAAAATTGTTTCCCTTCGAAAGGGGACCATCCGCATTTATATGCCGGCGTTTTGGTTGATTGCTGGTCTGGTTTGGAGGGGTCGATTATAACAATATCAGCAAAGTATCCTTCTCTAAGGAACCCTCTGTTTTCAATTTTGAAAGCATTTGCGGGAGCGTGGCACATCCTCTCTACAACCTCTTCTTTGGTGAAAAAACCTTTGTCGCTCAATTCCAGCATCAATTGCAAACTATGCTGTATAAGAGGCAGTCCCGATGGGGTGTTAATGTAACTTCCTGACTTCTCTTCTATTGTGTGAGGTGCGTGGTCAGTGGCTACTACCTCAATTATACCTTCCTTTACGGCTTTAATGATTGCCAGCCTGTCTGTTTCCTCTTTAATTGCCGGGTTACATTTCATTTTGCTTCCCATTGTTTTGTACATTGAGCTGTCTAAAAGCATGTAATGAACACAAGCCTCACCCGAAATAAAAGGATTTTCTTTTTTTGCATTTTCCAGCATTTGTATCTCCTCTTGAGTACTGATGTGCAGGATATGCAATCGGGTTTGGTATTTGTTCGCAAGTTCAATGGCTTGTTTGGACGAGGCAATGCATGATTCCCGGCTTCTGATTGTTGGGTGCTCCTCAAAAGGGATCTCGGCCTCACCATATTTATCTTTGGCTTTTTGAAGGTTTTCCCGAATAATAAATTCTGATTCACAATGTGTTGCAATCAATAGCTTGCTTTTGCTGAAAATTTTTTCCAGAGAATTCATATTGTCAACCAGCAT